>CAZSHF010000119.1:0-1571 GCA_964606655.1 uncultured Treponema sp. | reverse complement strand
AATTCGCCAATTCGCCAATTCGCCAATTCGCCAATTCGCCAATTCGCCAATTCGCCAATTCTAGGGCGAACTGTTCACTTTTAAAATCAGCATACAAAAATCAAGAATGTGTCATCCCGAATTTATTTCGGGATTTGTCAGTGCAGATAAGCCTTCCTTTTGCTGCGCTTTCTCAAGATGACACAAATAAATCAATTTCTCAAATAAATGCTCGCTTTGTCTGCGTATTCAGACAGGCGGGCTTTTTTATTTTAAATCATTCTTCATCAGGAGGAAAAAAATGGCGTTAAAACCAGAAGAAATTAAGTTCGTAAAGAACGTGAAACCAAAGATTGCTGGAACTCTTGCTTACGGTGAGTGGCAATTTGGCTCTGTATTTAATCTTGAGTTTTCAAGCAGACCGAATGTAGAAAATTTAGGGTTAAAAGTAGGCGATGTTGTGCTCCTTTACCAAACAGTGGAAGGTCGAGGACTTTTGCTCACCCATCTTGTGCGTTTGGAAAGCATAGATTCTATAGAGATTTGCGAAGGTAAGGATTATCCGTATCAACTTAAGGTGAAGATTGTCGGAAAAATTCCAGATGGCATTGAACGCGATGTTACATCACTTGTGGACGCACTTGATTTCCGCGGAATTGCTGTAACTGGAAATCTGGTTGGTATAAAGAGTGCTGTGGAAAAGAAAATGGCAGATATTCTGAATGTTGATGAAGTTCAAAGGAGAATACTTGCTGTTTTTGAACGAGAAGGTTCTGTAGAAGAATAAAATTTTGTGATGGTTGAGTAAGTGAATACCAGCGAGCGAACCGAAACCATCAACTTTTTTATTAGGAGTGAAAACTTATGAAAAACTTAATTAAAGCAATTCCGAATTCTTTTCGGAATCTGTTTTGCTTGCTTTTTACGGCAGGTTTTGGCCTTGCGTTTTTCAGCTGCAAGGCGAATTTGGACCCGAGTTACACCATAGCAATCTCAGAAGCGGAGCACGGAAATGTGACAGCAAGCGCAAGTTCTGCTGCGGCAGGAAGCGCAATAACGCTCACAGTCGCGCCTGAAAGCGGCTACAATCTGGGTACACTGACGGTAACAGATGCAAACGGAAACATAGTTTCAGCAACAGAAGTGACGGCGGGCGAAAAATACACGTTCACAATGCCATCGAGCAACGTAAATATTTCAGCGACTTTCACTTTCACAGACATCCTGTATGACATAAAAGTTTCCGGTGCGGAACACGGAAATGTGACAGCGAGCGCAAGTTCTGCAACGGCAGGAAGCGCAATAACACTCACAGTCACGCCTGAAAGCGGCTACAACCTGGACACGCTAACAGTAACAGACGCAAGCGGCGGCGCGGTTTCAGCAAAAGAAGAGACGGCGGGCGAAAAGTACACGTTCACAATGCCATCGAGCAACGTAAATGTTTCAGTGACGTTTACTTTCACAGACATTATGTATGACATAACAGTTTCCGGCGCGGAACACGGAAGTGTGACAGCGAGCGCAAGTTCTGCAACGGCAGGAAGCGCAATAACGCTCACAGTCGCGCCTGAAAGCGGCTACAACCTGGG
>CAZSHF010000118.1:0-2066 GCA_964606655.1 uncultured Treponema sp. | reverse complement strand
AAAAACAAGGCATTGCAGGAAACTTCAGTTTCCGAAAATGACTTGTTGGCACACGAAAGTGTGCATATAAATAGGCAAGTTTGAGAATCAAACTTGAAGTTAAATGCGGCGGCGATATTTCCGCAGACGCATTTAAACCTTCTTGGCGTGAGTGCATTTTTGTATGATTTTATGAAAGTCGACATTTGGGGTGTTAAATTTCACAGGGATTTAAGCTCAAGATAATCCGGAATCTCGCGTTTTGTCCTGTATTTCCAGTCGTTCGCGTGTGTGTCAGGACGAAGCCCTTCAATCCGTTCGTTTTCCGCGCGAATCTGGTCTTTCACCATCTGCTTGAAAACATTCATCAAAGGCTCGGGATTTTCGTTTGAAGCAAGACCGAGCGGCTGAAGCTCTTTTATAAGATAATAGCAGGTTTCGATTGTCGAGACACATTCCGGGCGAGGCTCGTGCTTGAACGTGAAAACCGAACGGTAATCGCCTGAAAAACTCAGTTTAGGAAGATCCAGAAGGTTCGGGCTGTGCTGGATGACTTTTCTTGAGCAGAACCAGGTCGCATCGATTATCAAGGCGAGAAGTTTTCTGTTTCCGACGGTTTCCTTGAATCCTTGCCTGGCGGAAGTCCAGGAATCTTCGCCGGGATAAAGAAGAACAGGAAAATATTCCGGCTCAGAAAGAAGCTCTTTAAGGCGGCGGTTTTCTGTAAAATCAAGCCCGACAAGAATTTCAGAATCAGTCAAAGAAAGTTTTGCAAGCCGACCAGTTCCTGTCCTCTGCCTTTTCGCCTCTTTCGGATGCATAAGAAAAACGAATTTTATTCCTGAATCAAATGGCTTTATCTTGCCGCAAAGACAAAATTCGCCCGAACGAAAACAATTATTGCATCTTGCGCACATAAAGCCGAATTATATCACGATTCAAGGATTTTGCACGCATTCCGCGCTATTTTAATTTATTCCGCCGTCTGATATAATGTTGCAAATGCGAACCAGAGATTTTGACAAAAAAATTGAGTTTTCAAACTGCGGCACGCTCTCTCTCTTTTTTCTTGGAACGGGAAACGCTTTCGCGAAAAAACTGTACAACAATAATCTTCTTGTTATCAAAGGTGAAAATCATGTTCTTGTGGATATAGGCTCGCTCTGCCCTCTTTCGTTCGCTGATTTCAACACAAGCCTAGGAGAAATCGAGAATATTCTTGTGACGCACGCTCACGCAGACCACACAGGCGGACTTGAAGAGCTTGCGCTTTCGGGAATGTACATTTTCAACAAAAAGATAAATATGATTGCGGAAGACAGACTGAAAAAATCCCTCTGGAAAAACACATTGAAAGGCGGAATCGGTTTATGCGGCGAAGAGAATTCAAGGCAGAAAATGAGATTTGAGGATTACTTCACGCAAATAAAGCCAAAACGAATCAGAAACGCGCCCCGGCCTTTTATGAATATCAATGTCGGAAAACTGAACCTCAAGCTTTTCAGGACAAAACACGAGTTCACAGAAAAAAACACATGGAAAAGCGGAATGTATTCAGTCGGAATTTTAATTGACGAGCGGATTCTTTTTACCGGCGACACAAAATTCGACAAGCCTTTGCTGGACTGGCTTTTGCGCGAGTATAAAATCGAACATATTTTCCACGACTGCAGTTTTGTAAAAAGCGCAGTACACGCTTCTTACGAAGAACTAAAAACTCTTCCTGCCGAAACAAAAGCAAAAACAACGCTTTGCCACTACAGCGACGATAAAGAGAATTTCGATGCAACGAAAGACGGATTTGCGGGAATGGCAAAACGCGGAATCTACTACGAATTCTAAAAAATCCGCAGCATATAAAAAGTCGGCTGCAGGCAAATCAATGGAAAAATCGCTTCGCCAAAATCAAAAAAACAAAGAGCAAAAAAAAGCGCGCCGCAAATCGCAGCACGCTTTTTATGTCCCGAGCGCGAGTCGAACGCGCGACCTTCCGCTTAGGAGGCGGATGCTCTATCCAGCTGAGCTACGGGGACTTAAGACTTTATGTCATTGCCGTGCTTGACACGGCAATCTTTCGTTCCATTTAT
>CAZSHF010000117.1:0-2257 GCA_964606655.1 uncultured Treponema sp. | reverse complement strand
CCAAAGAAAAGCTGATTCCATATATAAACGACGCTCATTTTCAGCTGATTAATTTTTATGACATTTACAGTTTTTGCGAAAAGGAAATCTGCTTTTGGACAAACATTTTTGTCCGTAAAAACGAGAATGGCGAATATTTTGTCGCGGAAAGCAAAAACGGAGAAGTCAAAATCGGAGAAAAATATGCGGATTCGCTTGAAAACCTTTTTTATTATCCTTGCAAATCAGGCGACATTTTCAGGCTCGGAATTATGTCTTCTGGAAAAGCGGAAAAAGCGGATTTCCAGTTTGAAGGCAATGACGGGAAAACTTATAGAATCAGCGCAGAACTTTTTGACGACGGAGCGATAGAAGTCCGCCCGATGAAATACAAAGAATTCGAAAGTTCCGGTTCCGCATACATTGCGTTGAACAGTTTTATGATTCCTTCAGAAGAAAGCCCTTCTAGAAAAGCGGCGGAAATAGTTTTTGAGAAATTCATAAACAGCGGAAAAAAATACAATGACAAAGGAAATATCATAATCGACCTGCGGGGAAATCAAGGCGGCGAGTCAATTATTCCGGGGCTTTTTCTTTATTCGCTTTACGCGGACAGGAAAATAAAAAATCTCAGCAAGGATTATAAAAAAGCTGAAGAATGGTTCAGCTCATCCTTTTCAAAAACAAATCTTGTGTTTTCTCCGGTTTTTGTCCAGGCGGATTATATGCTTGCGGAGCGACGCGGACTTTCTGGCAAGGAAAAGAGAAAATATTCCTCATATTTGAAAAAAATGAAAGAAAATCCTGAGCGAATTGTTCTGAGGGACGAAAGAGAACGTTCAAATCTTTTTGATAAAGAAAGCCGTTTCAAGGGAAAACTTATATTTCTGACCGACAGGAATTCTGTAAGCGCGGCGGAAATTTTTGTTCTCATGGCAAAAGAAATATTCGGAAACGAGCAGGTTTTTGTCCTTGGCGAGAACACTTACGGAATGGCATCTTACTGGAATGTGATAACGATTGAGCTTCCGAACAGCAGAATCGGAGCTCATACTGCGTTTATAAAAAATCTTGCTTTTGAAAAATATCCAGAATGGCACGGCGAAGGCTATGGAATCTATCCAGATTGCTGGACTCTCGGAAGCGACCTGAACGAAACAATTTTCTTTTTAACAGGCGACGAAGAGATGAAAGATAAACTGAAAGACATTGAGTTCAGGCTGCAATGAGATTTGCGTGAAAAATCATATTGAGTTTTCATCAAGCGCTCGTTCAAGAAATCAAACCAAAAAAGGCAGAACCGAGCCGCACGCAAGGAGCGTCTGAGCCGCGATATATGTAATCATAATGAAAAACGCTGAGCGCCGGAAATCCGCCTTCAGAACAGAACGGCCAAGTATTGTGTCCGAAACAACAAACAAAACCGAGCCGAGAAAAAACAGGAACGCAGGAACGGAACGGTTCACGTAAAACGCCGCGATTCCTGTAAGATTCAGAAGGCAAAGCGCAGTTCCGTAGAGAACAAGGCTTATTCCCATGATTCCTTTTGGCTTTCCGACGACAACAAACACAACCGCAAGCGCCGCGATATAGCACGGAACGGCGAACGCAAAAATCCATGCAGGAAGATTTCTGACGAATGAAGCGTAGCGCGACATCCAGAAAAAGTGTCCGACAAAAAACGCCGTCGCGCCTAGCAGAAAACGTTTTTTGTTTTCCGTCGTGATAAGAAACACATCGCCTACCCAGCCGAACATAAGCGCGGCGATAGCCAGAAAAAGAGCCGTCCGCGAATCTGGAAAATGCGGAACAAGAAACGCTGAAACAGAAAACGCAAGAAGCGGCATCAGAAGCGGCTTTGTGAGAATCCGCGCCTTTTCTTTTTCAAAAAAGCAGAAAACAAGATGAGCAATGCTTGCCGCGATAAACAGCGATGAAAAAACATAAACCATAAAATCGTCTCCTAGGTCATTCAAGACTTGCTTTCTAATTATAGCATAAAAAAAGAGATTTCCGAGTTTTATTGCACTGAATCATATTTTTTTGCTCTCAGAATTCAGTTTTCACAAAAGAACTGCGATATATTTTATAGACAAAATAAGGACTTGTTAAATAAAAAAGGCTTCCAGAAAACCAGAAGCATTTTTATACCGGAGAAGAGACTGTCGCTTCGCTTTCGAGTTTGCTAAAACGCAAACTCGTGAACTTTTGTAAGCAAAAAGGCATTTGTGCAAACTTGTCGTTTTTCTACCCAGCAAGTTTATGCACCTAGAGTTCA
>CAZSHF010000116.1:0-2566 GCA_964606655.1 uncultured Treponema sp. | reverse complement strand
TACTCACTTGTGCAGATTGTTTTTCAAATCGGAACCTTGCCTGCGTGCATTTTTTTATTGTTCGAAAAGAAAATCGGCATTTGGGTTATCAAATTTACAAAAGTCGACATTTGGGGTTTTAGAATTTTAAGGATTTATGAAAAGATTGCGTTTTTTCGGGTAATTTTTACCCGTTTGATGTAAGTTATTTGTTCAACGGGGAAAAATTACCCGCTTTTGTGAGGGAAGAGAATTTATTTACTGAACAGTCCGATACGGCGCAGGATGCGCAGGGCGCGAAAGCGGCCGCCGGCAATTTTCTTCCATAAGCAAGAAAGGAAGAGAACGGAATATAAAATTTTTCTTGGATTTAAGAGCGTTTTTTTGTGTTTATTGCCGGCGACGGAGCGGCCAGCAAGTTTGACGGAAGGCAAACTTGCGTTTTGGACCGCGAACCCCGGAGCAAGCCTGTGGGAGAATCCGCTCGCCCGAAAAGAAAAACTTGGCATAGAATTTGCTAATTAAAATAATATAAACAGCTTCCGGGGGAATGAAATGAAAGACGAAACAGTTTTGGGATTGTATTTGAAAGAGATTAACCGGATTCCGCTATTGACTCGAGAAGAAGAAAACGATTTGGCTGTCCGTGCGAAAAACGGCGAAAAGGCCGCACGGGATGAGATTGTAAGGGCGAATCTGCGTTTTGTCGTGAATGTCGCAAAAAAATACCAGAACCGCGGACTTGATCTGACGGATCTGATAAGCGAAGGAAACATCGGGCTTTTGACCGCGATTGAAAAATTTGATGTGAACCGCGGCTATCATTTTATTTCTTATGCTGTCTGGTGGATCCGCCAGAGCATTCTGAAGGCAATCAGCGAGAAGGGAAGGGCAATCAGGCTTCCGTCAAACAGGATAAACGAGCTTTCTAAAATTGAAGGAGCCAGAAAATCTGTGAACGGAAACAAATCAGAAGACCAGGAATTTGAAGAGGTCGCGAAAATGCTTCATATGGACAAATCCCATGTGCGCGAGCTGATTTATATTTCCCGCGAAATGGCTAGCCTTGATTCTCCAGTCGGAAATGATTCTGAGGACAAGACTTTCGGCGAATATGTCGAGGACACAAAGAATGTGCCTGAAACTATAATTATGGAAAAATCGATGAACGAAGAGATAAACAAGGTCATCGATACTCTTCAGCCTAAGGAAGCGGCGATTCTTAAGATGCGTTACGGAATCGGCTGCGAAAAACCGATGTCTCTTCAGGAAATCGGAAATATCTGTCATCTTACCAAGGAACGCGTCCGCCAGATTGAAAACCGCGCTTTGCTGAGGATGCAGCAGCCGCACAGGGCAAAACGTCTTGAGGTTTATGTTGCGTAAAAGGGCGAAGCGGCAATTTCTTTGTCCATCGGATTGCTGTTTTTGCTTCGCGTTTTCTGCACAAAAGAATCCCCTGGACAGAACACAAAATGCTGCATTCTGCCCAAGGGAAAACAGAGCCGCTATTCTGTTATATCAATCGTCTCTGACATCGCCTCTCGGACAGTTTTTGAACTCTTTGAGCCGCCGCTGTACTTTGTTCTTATAAGAACCATGTGCTTCCCGCTTTTCTGCGTCTTAGGGATATAGAAGTCAATCCTGTTCATCAGGTTCTTCTTGACAAGACTCTCATCTATCCTGACCCATTCGGCTTCTTCTCCAATGCTTTCCGCGCCGGACTCCTCTTTTACAGGACACAGGAAAAGTCCGCAGGCTTCTCCGCCGAGTTTTATCCTTGAAACCTTTCCGTGAAAGGCTTGTTGGATTAAGTAGGAACGCTTGCTTGAATCAGTTAAGAAAGTTTGGTTGGATTAACTAGGAAAGTTCACTTGAATCAGTTAAGAAAGCTCACTTGGATTAACTAAGAAACCTTACTTGGATTAACTACAACAAGTAAGGTTGGAAAAAATATGATATAATTAACATTGATTTTTTTTACTTATTGAGAAACATATTTGATTAATTTCCAAATATTTTAGTTGGCAAAAAAAAACGGCTCTTGCACGGTTGTGACTGTAAGCAAGGCTACAGGCAAAGTCATAAGTTCTTATTTAAGCGATTTTTTCTTTCATCTTCTGCATTTGCCACTGGATTTTTTTTCAAAACGAAAAACAGGCGAAATTCTTTCACGCATAAACGATGCGGAAACTGTAAAAAATGCAATTTCTTCTGCAACGCTTTCTATTGTGCAATTATTTTGATTTCTTTACTTTGTATTTGTTTTTTATTTCATACCAGCGTGGAATTTTCAGCTCGACACCGTAGAATTTTTTGTAGTTTTCAAGAAAATTTTTAAGCCACATTCCAGCGTTCTCACGTGTCTTCGGATTTTGATAAACAGCCTCCTCAACTGCCGAAACGAAATCTTCCATATTTTTAAACATATAAAAGTCGCGGGGATTGTCGCTGTACCAAACTCCAGGGCGGATTTTGTGGACTACGTTCTGCTTTACTTGCAAGTTAATCGGCCAGTCTTTCATCGGACGTGTGATTTCCCAGACTTTCTTGAGCCACACATCTTTGATAGTGACAATTCCGTCAT
>CAZSHF010000115.1:0-2874 GCA_964606655.1 uncultured Treponema sp. | reverse complement strand
TACCATCCGTCCATAAACGCTTTGATCTGCTGGTCGCCGTAGAACTGTCCGCCGTAGACATATTCAACTGTAACCTGGTCAGAAATTCCAAGCTCGCTTGCCGCCACATCGATTCCCTGAACATATCCGAAGCCGAATCTGATTACAGCAGGAACAGCCATTCCGCCAAGGTAGCCCAGATGGGTGTAGCCTTCATAAACCGCAGCGTAGCCAGCCATGAATCCTGAAATCTCTTCCGCGTACACGCAGCAGAAAACATTGTCAGGAAGAACCCAGTTGATTTTTCCCTTCGCCTGAGCAGAAGACATGATGTCGAACTCGCCTACGTCAAGTGCGATGAATTTGACATCAGGATAAAGCTCGCAGGTTTCGACAACCGCCTCCGCGAAAAGATAGCCAGGAAGAACCAGAATATTGTAGTCGTCCTGAACCGCAGCGTTGATTGAAGCAACTCGGTCGGCAGTTGAGTCTCCGGCAGGCTTGTAGTAGTTGAAATCCAGGTTGTTCTCTTCGCAGTACGCTTTCGCCGCTGTGTAGGTTGACTGGTTGAAGCTCTGGTCAGTGATGTCGCCGGAGTCAGTCACCATAGCAACTCTGATTGCGTCCGCCGCGTTCCTTGCCGAACCGCCGGAAGTTCCGCCCTTTTTAGAGCATGATACAAATGCCAAGGCAGAAGCGGCCAAGGCAAAACAGATAAGGATTGTCTTTTTCATTTGAAATTCTCCTTCTTTTGTTTTTATTGAAGTCCTGACTTAATTATAAAATGAATTCGCCAGATTTCAATAAATTTTTATTTGTTCCGCCAACGGCAGAAATTTTCATCTTTAATTATTTTACACCATAAAAACAGGATTCAGACGCAAATAATTCTAGAGAATCTTGTTTTTATTAGCAAAAAATTGACATTTTAAATGTCCATCTAGCAAGTTTTTCGCAAGAAAAACTTGGAGGCGAAGCACAAGCAATAAAACGATGAACGAACAATAATCGCTTCGCCCCTTCATAACTCTGAAACAGGGCAGTTGTTCATTCTTGCCCAGCGGATAACGCTGTTCAGCCGCGTCTGGTAGCCTTTTCCGTCCTTTTTAAGCCACTCAAGATTGTCCTTGTCGATTTTCGTGTGGATGTCCTGCTTCGGAATCCTGAGCGACTGGAAATAATAGAATCCGCCGTGCGAGTTCAGCCCGCTTGACGGAATGTCGCTTCTGTCGATTTCGTTTTCAGGCATTTTCTCAAGCCTTTCAAGGACAGCCGTTTCTTCCGCCGTCAGAGCAGGAAAATCAATTGCCCTGTATTCTTTTTGCGTTCTGCTCATAAAGTAAAACCTCCGTTTTGTCTGCCTTGCGGCAGGAAAAAATCCTTATAAATCCGCCGCTTTCCGCAAAGACCAATGCCAGCCAAAGTTGCCCGATTCTGCCTATGAGCTTTCCCGCCGGATTTTCAGAATCCTTATGAGAGTTCTGTCCTTGCGGAAAACCCTTCCCGCTCTGCAGAAAACCTTCCGGCAAGAAATCATAGACAGAAAAAAGCAGCGGGTCATTGAAAATGCGGCTTCCTGTAGCAAGCGAAAGCCCCTCGTTTTTTTCCCTGTTCCTTTTGTCGTCAAAGGAATTCCAGATAAATTTTTCAAGATAAATAAAATCCTTTGACTTACCAATTCCAGTTCGCAATGCAAGTCTCCTTTGACCAGGATTCGACTTCGTTCTCAACTGAATCAAGAAGATTGCAGAAGAAGTCAACGCCTGTTTTCTCTTCTATTTCGTCGATTGTGTAGACGTATTCCTGCATCTGCGACACGGACGGGGTTTTTGTAAGTCCTTCAACATGCGGAATATAAAATCCAAGAACGATGTAGTTTTCAGAGTTCGCGTTGTCCTGCTCGTCTTTTTCCGCGAGCATGACTGTGTAGTACGCCGAAGGAACAGCCAAGCCTTTTGATGAAAATCCGTTCGCGTCAGCGGTCGGATACTGATTGTCGTTCGCCTTTGAGTTTCCTTTGAAATTCGTAAGAAGAGTCTTTGTGTCTCCGCCCTTTGTTATATAGACCTTTGAATAGCCGGAAGACAAAGCGCTCTGGCTTAAATCGCGCACTTTGTCCTCGACTTTAGCCCAGAAGCCTTGATTAAAGTCTCCTATCTGAGGCGACATATTTGTGTAATAGAAAGTCTGGTCGTTCGCTTCCTGGCTGTAGAATCTGTCCGCGCTCGCGATGATGTGGCCTCTGTCGTAGCCGTCTGAAGTGTGGTGAGAATCCTTTACATCAGAAATAATCGGGTCAGACTTGAAAGGATTGCTCCGCTTTACTCCGCTTCCGTTTTTTATAAGGTCGGACTCAAAATAAAATCCGCTCCATACAGCGTGCTTTAAATCGCTGTTCCATTCAAAGTTGTAGGTAAGCACTGTTCCGCCGCCAAAAGAAGTCGTGTGCGCGACATATCTGTTAGCCGTGTTTATCTTGGCAGAGGAAAGAAGCAGAGCGTATTCGCCCAATGAAGCGTCGTTAGCGTTCACGTTTGCATCTGCCGGCGAAGGAGCAGGCTCCGGTTCCGGCGTTGGTGTCGGGTTGTCCGGCTCTTCCGGTTTTTCAGGCTCAGCCGGAACCTCGACCTTTACAGTGAAAGCCGCCTGAGTTCGCTTTGATTTGTTTCCGTTTGAATCGACAGCAATCGCGTAGAGCGTAACGCTTTCTTCCACAGTGTACGAAAACGGAACTTGTGTGCTCTGCGTTCCTGCCGTCGAAAAATTGAACGGATAGAACGCCGCGTTTGTCGAGTACCAGACTGAAACGCCTGAAGTGGCGCAGCTTAAAGTTACAGACGCGCCTTTCTCCACTTCTCCGCCCGCCGGGGAAAATACTACTTCCTCTATTTCTGT
>CAZSHF010000114.1:0-3296 GCA_964606655.1 uncultured Treponema sp. | reverse complement strand
GCTCCGCTCCCAAACACCAAATTTTTTATAAAAAATTATAATGCGGAAGCCCTGAGTTGAATCCAAGTCCGCCGGCCTTCACCTGAAAATGGCTGAACTCCATGCTGAAGCTCGCGCGTCCTTGTGTCGCGGAACGGAGATTTGTTGAAAAACCGAACATTTTCGCCATCGGAGCCTGAGCGTGAACTATTTCCGAAGAGGATTTTGAATCCTGCCCGAGAATGATTCCGCCCCGTCCTGTTATCTGGCTCATCGCTTCGCCTGTGAACTCTTTAGGACAGGAAATATCAACGTTCATAACAGGCTCCAGAAGCTCAGGTCTTGCAAGATTGCACACTTTGTCAAACGCGCTCGCCGCGCATGATGCGAACGCGACAGGATTTGCTGTTTCCTCGTTGTACTCGATTCCTGTCACAGTGACTCCAGTCTCGCAGCACGGATAGCCGTAGTTGATTCCCGAGGCAAGAGAACCTTCAAAACTTTCTTTAATCGCTTCAAAAATCTCTTCAGGGATTCCGCCGCTTTCCGGGACAATACATTTATAAGAATTTTCAGAGCCTTGCGGAAGCCGCTCGACTTTGCACGTGATTGCGCAGACCGCAGGTTTTCCGGCGATAACCTTGTCGAATTTTTCAGTGGTTTCAGCCTCCGATGTGACAGCCTCGCGGTAAGTGACCTGAGGCTCGCCTACCCTGCACTGAACCTTGAAATCGTCTTTCATTCTTGTGACAAGAACATCAAGATGAAGCTCGCCCATTCCGCTTATTATAAGCTGTCCTGTTTCGGCATCCTCGTGGTAAGTGAAAGTAGGATCTTCCTTGGAAAGAATCTCAAGGGTTTCGTTCATTTTAGCGCGCTCGCTCATAGTTTCAGGCTCAAGAGCGACAGAAATCACAGGCTGAGGGAAAACCGGCTTTTCAAGAAGAACAGGCCAGCCTTCGCTTCCGATTGAATCTCCTGTCTGGGCAAGCTTAAGTCCGACAAAAACCGCAATGTCGCCAGCCTCGATGGAAGTCACTGGCTCAGATTTGTCAGCGTGCATCCGTAAAATCCGGTTCACGCGCTCACGTTTTTTCTTAGTTGTGTTGTAGATTTGCGTTCCCGCGCTGATTTTTCCGGAATACATTCTCACATAGCACAGACTTCCCATTTCCCGGTCATACTGAATCTTGAACACAAGTCCAAGAGCCTGCTTTGAAGAATCGCAAGGAACTTCAACAGGTTCTTCCGCATTCTTTTTTATGTGAAGACCTTTCGCAGGCGGAACATCAGTCGGACACGGAAGATAATCTACAACCGCGTCGATTAAAGGCTGAACTCCCTGATTGTGGCGCGCAGAACCCATGACAAACGGAACTATTTTTCTTTCAATCGTCGCCGAGCGAATCGCTTTCTTGAGCATTTCAAGAGTTATTTCGCCGCCTTCAAGATAGATTTCTCCAAGCTCATCGTCGTTAGAAGCGACTGTATCGATAAGTTTGTCCCGCCACTTTTCAGCCTCGGGTTTGCGTGAAGAATCTATTTCGCTTTCAACGATTTTCTCGCCCTCATCGCCTTCAAAACGAAGCTCCTTCATCTTCAAAAGGTCAATCACGCCTTCAAAATCCTGTCCTTCGCCAACAGGAATCTGAAGAGCGACACATTCAACTCCGAATTTCTCGCGGACATCTTCCATCGAACCGAAAAAATCCGCGCCGATTCTGTCCATCTTGTTCATAAAGCAAAGCCGCGGAACATTGAAGTCGTCAGCCTGCTTCCAGACAGTTTCAGTCTGAGGCTGAACTCCGTCCACCGCGCAGATGACCGCGACCGCTCCGTCAAGAACACGCAAAGAACGCTCGACTTCCGCGGTAAAATCAACGTGTCCAGGCGTGTCGATTATGTTTATCTGATAGTTTTTCCAGTAAGTTGTTGTCGCGGCAGAACAGATTGTGATTCCGCGTTCCTGCTCCTGCTGCATCCAGTCCATTGTCGCCTGACCGTCATCAATTTCTCCGATTTTATGGATTTTTCCAGTGTAAAACAAAATCCGTTCTGTCGTAGTTGTTTTTCCAGCGTCGATGTGCGCCATGATTCCGATATTGCGCATTTTTTTTAGGTCAGCCATTTTCGTTTCCTGTTCGCTAAAATAAAAATTTCAAGGCAGATAATAGCAGATTTTTTTATAATGCTCAATTCGGACGGAAGTTTTAGAAAATTTTGGACATTTCTGAAAAAACGCCGCTCTGAAATTCAAACGAAACGAGTTTTTTATTGTCACACGGATTTTGGGAAATCTACGATTTCCTTGTTTCTTTTTACATTTTTCGTCCGCGGAATTCAGTTTTTGAAAACGATTTGCGAAATATATGTGAGAGGACAAGAGAGTTTTGTTCTCGAGATAAAAAACGAACCACGCGAGGAAAAAAATGAGTGCACAGAATGAAAACAATTCCGAATCAAAAATACAAGAGAAACAAACAAGCAGCGTGTACAAAACCAAGTTTTACAACGAAACTTCGCAGAAACAGAACCGAACTTACAAGGATTCGCTTTTCGTGGACCTTTTCGGAAAATGCCCTGATGCCCGCGAGAATTTCCTTTCGCTATACAACGCGATTCACGGCACGAACCTGAAACTTGAAAACACAGAAATCGAGCCGATTATGCTGGAAAGGACGGTTTATACCGGTGTGAAAGACCGCTGGCGGTCTGTGTTTTATAGCAAACCGTTAAGAAAATTGCGAAAGCAATTTTTAGGTTTTCCTAACCTTGCGTTTTCTGGAATATGTCGCGCGTCTTTACGAAAGAGTGATTCCTCTTGAAGAACGCTACAGACAAAAAACCGTTCCTCTTCCGATTCCGGAATTTTACGTATTTTACAACGGAAACACAGATTATCCTGCGGAGAAAACGTTGAAAGTTTCCGACGCATTCAAAAATCCGTGTGCAGAACAACTGAAATTGAGGCAAACTCAACAAAACGCGACTTCCGCAAACATCTCAAATTTTTCGCTTGAATTATGCGTGAAAGTGTATAATATTAACAAAAGAAGCGACGTTCCTTTCGTTCAGAACTGCACAACGCTCGAAGGCTATGCAAAACTCGCCGACTACGCGAACGAAGCGAGAAAAGCCGGACGGTCAGATTATCTTGACCACGCGATTCAACGCTGCATTGCAGAAGGAATACTCGCCGACGACTTAAAACGGAACTCAACGGAGATGAGAAAAATCGGCTACGCCGATTTCGTGATAAATAGCAAGCCGTTAAGAAAATCGCGAAAGCGATTTTTAGGCTTTCCGACGGAGTAAAA
>CAZSHF010000113.1:0-3426 GCA_964606655.1 uncultured Treponema sp. | reverse complement strand
GAAATATGATTATAAATTTGGGCGGAGCGACTCAAAAAGATGTAAAAAATCTTGTTGATTTTGTCGTTAATACAGTAGAAGATAAGAAAGGCTTTAAACTGGAGCCTGAAATTATTTTTTTATAACGGATTTTATCGGGTTTCGCCGCCAGAAATATCCGGCTCAGGAAACATCAGGACAAACCGCGAATCGTGAAATGAAATTCGCTTTGTCTTTTTACGGGAGATTTTAATGTTGCAGTTATCGTTTGTTAATATCAGGGCAGGAGCGTATCTTCTTGTCGAAGGAAAAGAAAATTGTGACAGGTTTTATATTCTCCAGTCTGGAAACCTGACTTGCTTTAAATCAAACAATCCGAACGGAAGCCGGAAGAATTTAGGACCGGGCGATTTTACAGGCGTTGTTTCATGCATGTCAGGCCATTCCCAGATTGAAAACGTGATTGCTTCGACTGATGTAAAGGCGATTTCTGTCCTGAAAGACCAGTATCCTGAACTTATTTCAACAAACACTCCGATTGCTTTGAAAGTCATCCGCACATTCGCAAAACAGATGCGCGAAATGAACGAAGAGCTTACAAAAACCGCATTGCAGAATGTTTCCGACGACACTCCGGAACACATCTTTGAAGTCGCAAAATGTTATGAGAACAAAGGCGAAATCTCAATCGCATCTTACGCTTACTACAGATATTTAAAGGAATGTCCTGAAGGGATAAACCGCGAGGAGGCTTTGAAAAAGTTTTCTCATTACAGGAACATATCCAAAGCGGTTTTCCTTGAGCCTGCAACTGATTTGACAAGAACTTATCCTAAAGGAACGATGATTATGTCGGAAAGCCAGAAAGGCGCGGAAATGTTTGTCATTCAGGAAGGACAGGTCGCGATTTCAAAAGTCGTGAACGGAACTGAAGTTGTTCTTGCAGTTCTTCAGAAAGGCGATATGTTCGGCGAAATGGCTTTGCTTGAAAACAAGCCGCGTTCCGCCTGCGCGATCGCGAACGAAGACTGCCGTCTTATGGTTGTGAACAGGCAGAACTTTGACAAGATGGTCGCGACCCAGCCTCAGCTGATTTTCCGTCTTACAATAACTTTGGCGGAAAGGCTCTGGTCGATGAACAGACAGCTTGACAACGTGGCTTTGAATCAGCCGGTTTACAAATTTGTCGATATGCTTTCGCTTCAGCTTGAAAAGGCGAAGGTTCTGCAAGGTTCGCACCAGACAACACTCACAATAGCAGATTTGATGAATATGTGCGCGATTCCAGAAAACCAGAAGCCTGCGCTTATTTATCAGATTCGGAATGAAGTGAAAATAAAAGAAGTTAACGGAAAAATCCTGATTCCGGATTGTCAGGAAATCATAAATCAGGCTGCATTTTTCAGAAAAAAGAACGCGAAGGAAATGCAGTTAAAAAAATAACAAAATAGCGAGACAGAGGCGGATTTATTTTGGTTCAGTTGTCTTTTGTTGAATTCAAAAAAGGCTCGTACATTTTAGTGGACGGAGCGGATAACAACGACAGGTTTTTCATAATTCAGACAGGAAGAGTGATTGTTTCAAATTCGCTTGACCCTGGAAAAAACGCGAAAAAAATTCTTACGACCGGCGATTTTGTAGGCGTGATTCCTTGCATGGCTGGACACGCCCAGATTGAAAACGCAATCGCGCTTGAAGATGTAAAGGCAATCGCTGTAAAACGTGAACAGTATCCTTCTCTCATCGAAAAAAATGTTCCTGTCGCTTTAAAAATCATCCGCACATTCTCAAACCGGATGCGTGAAATGAACGAGCAGCTTACTCAGATTGCGCTGAACAATTCTCTTCAGATTCCGCTTGAACAGATTTACGATGTCGCTTCTTATTATGACAAGCAAGGTCTTTACAATATCGCAAGTTACGCGTATTACACTTATCTGAAAGAGTCCGAGCTCGGCGTGAACAAAAAGCGGGCGGAAGAACGCTTTGAAAAACTGAAGCCGTATTCGCACGCGGTTTACTACGAGCCGACAAATGAACTCGCACGGAATTATCCGGCAGGAACGATGATTATGGCGGAAAGCCAGCACGGTTCAGATATGTTCATGATTCAGGAAGGCGTTGTGAAAATCACAAAAATTGTGGACGGAAACGAAGTGATTCTTTCGATTTTAAAACGCGGCGATATGTTCGGCGAAATGGCTTTGCTTGAGAACAAAAGCCGTTCCGCAAATGCGATTGCCCAGGAAGACTGCACTCTTCTTGTAATCAACAGAAAGAATTTTGACAATATGGTTTCAACTCAGCCTCAGCTTATCGCGCGGCTTACAACAATGCTCGCCGACCGTTTGTGGTCGATGTACAGGCAGCTTTCAAATGCGAGCCTGAAAGACCCTCTGCACAAAGCGGTCGATATGCTTGCGATTCAGATTGAAAAGGACAGAAAAATTTCAGGGCCTTATCATATGTCGATAAGCTTCAAGGATTTGCTTAATATGTGTGCGGTTCCTAAAGAAATTCAGCCTCGGATTGAAATGGAGTTTCAGGGAGAACGGGCAATCAAAGTGATTTCAGGAAAAATCTTTATTCCGGATTGTCAGGAAGTGATAAAACTTGCCGCGTTCTTTAAAAATCTTGAGTCTGAAAAAAAGACAAGCTGAAACGGAGAAAAAAATGTGTAAGACAAAGCGCAGGATTTTTTTTGCTTTACTTTCTGTCCTGATTTTCAGCCAGGCTTTTTATGCGCAGAACACGCGGAATGTGCAGAACGCGCTGAGTTCGCAAGATTCGCAGAATCCGCAAAATTCACAAGTCGCTCAGAATGTTCAGGAAAGCGGAAAATCATTTGCGAAAGGCTTCGGCGGAGTCGAGCTTGGAATGACAGTTGACGAAGCGAAAAACGCTTTGCGTTCGAATTCGGATTTTGGCTATCACGGCGAAAGAGATGTTTCGCTTCTTCCGGGAGAAAACAGGATTCTTATCGAAACAGACGCGGTTTCAGGGCACGGATTTTCGTTCCTTGAACGCTGCTGGTTTCAGTTTTATCAGGACAGGCTTTACATAATCACGATAAACGTGAACCGCGAGAAAATGGATCATTTCAGCATTTTTGATTCGCTCTGCAAAAAGTACGGGAATCCGGATTCTCTATCGCCTGAAAAATCTGTCTGGGAAAACGAAAACTATTCGATGAGCCTGGAGCGTCCGCTGACCTTGAAATATGTGGACAAAAAGACATTTGAAAGTTTGCAGGACAAATCGCTTGTAAGTCCTTCAGGAACTGAAATGACGCGCGAGATGTTTCTGGACGAACTTTAAGCGTATGGCGGCGGCAAACTGGAGTGTTTTTGCACAAAATGCTCCGCTTCCGCTTGCCAAATTTTTTATTACCCCAAATGTCGACTTTTGTAAATTTGATAACCCAAATGTCGATTTTCTTTGCAAACA
>CAZSHF010000112.1:0-3920 GCA_964606655.1 uncultured Treponema sp. | reverse complement strand
CGCTTCTGTCATCGCGCGCGAGGAAGGCTGGCTTGCGGAGCATATGCTTATCCTGAAACTTACACGCGAATCTGACGGCGAAGTGAAATACGTTACAGGCGCTTTCCCTTCTGCCTGCGGAAAAACAAACCTTGCTATGCTTATTCCTACAATTCCTGGCTGGAAAGTTGAGACAGTCGGCGACGACATTGCCTGGATGAAATTCGGCGATGACGGAAGATTGTACGCAATCAATCCTGAAGCGGGATTTTTCGGTGTTGCTCCAGGAACTTCTGAGCAGTCGAACAAAAACGCGCTTGTCGCCGCAAGCAAGAACACAATCTTCACAAACTGCGGTCTTACAGAAGACGGCGATGTATGGTGGGAAGGAATCGGATATGCTCCTGAAGGAAAAGAGATTGTGAACTGGCACGGAAACAAAGTCGCTTGCCCTTCAAACGACAAGAACCCTGACGACAAGAGCAAGTGCGTCGCTCATCCTAACGCACGGTTTACTGCTCCTGCAAACCAGTGTCCTTGCATCGCTTCTGACTGGGAAGACCCTAAAGGCGTTCCGATTTCCGCAATCCTGTTCGGCGGACGAAGACCTTCTACAGTTCCGCTTGTTCACCAGAGCCGCTCTTGGGAACACGGTGTATTCTTGGGTTCAATCGTAGGTTCGGAAATCACTGCTGCTTCCACAATAAACCCTGAGGAAGTCGGAAAAATCCGACGCGACCCGTTCGCAATCATTCCGTTCTGCGGATACAATATGGGCGACTACTTCCAGCACTGGATTGATGTAGGAAACGCTGCAAAAGATAAAGATAAGCTTCCTAAGATTTTCTATGTGAACTGGTTCAGAAAGGACGATGACAACAAAGATTTGCCGGGCGGATTCATGTGGCCAGGTTACGGCGACAACTCACGCGTTCTTGCCTGGATTTTCGACCGATGCGACGGAAAAGACAATTTTGTCGACACTCCGATCGGATATATGCCGAAAGAAGGAGCAATCAACACTGACGGTCTTGCTGACTACTACAAGAAAACTCTTCCGGAAATCACAAAAGTTGATGTTGAAGGCTGGAAGAAAGAAGTCAAGGACATCCGTGAAAACCACTATCCGAAATTCGGAAAACATCTTCCAAAAGAATTGTGGGCAATCCTTGACGACCTTGAATCGCGCTTGAACAAAGCGTAAGCGGCAAGTAGACTCTGAAACTAGTTCAGAGTGACAATAAACTTTGGTGATTGAGCCTGTCGAAATTGCTTTGCTGGTGGTTTCGATGAACTCAACCACCGCAAAAAAACTCCTGCGGGCATAATGCTTTCAGGAGTTTTTTATTTTTCTTCAAAACTCAGCGCGGTTTTCAGGCGTTTAAAAATGTTTCCGTCCGCGTTTTTCGTTTTGTCTAAAAGCGTTCTGTAGTAAGCGAGCGTTAGTCCTAAAATGTTTGATTCCGGGATTTTCATGCTTGCGGCGGCTTGGCTTAGCGCGCTCACTGCGGAAAGTTTCAGCGATTTTTCTATTCCTGAAAGAAGCGCGCCTTCTGTCACAGATAAACTTCCGATTTTGAAAAAAACTTTTCCGCTTGGAACAAGAATTGTGGAAATCAGAACGAAAATCCAGAGCGAAATGTGCGGAAGAACGCGGATTTTTCGTTTGCAGAAAATTTGAAGAAGAAACGAAAGGACAAAAAATCCGCACAAAACAGGAATTGAGCGGATAAGAAAAATTGCGGCGGACAAAATGATTATTGCGGAAATCAGAAGAGCCTTAAAAAACTTTTTCCGAAACCGCTCGGTTTGTTCAGGAGAGGAATCCGGGGTTTTAGGGGCAGCGCCCCTAGGAGAAGGGGAAGGCGAAAACGCGGAGCGGTTGAGCCGAGGGGAAGGCTTTCCCCCGCAGATTCCATTTGAAATTTCCAGAACTTGAACCAGAATCGCTGTCAGGATTCCGCTCAGCGTGTTGAAAATCAGAATCGGGCCAAGAAGCGAAAAAGCTCCGCTTCCAAGATAGAGGCTTGCAAGGATTATCTGAACTGCGCCGCTTACGCACGAGCCGAAAACTGAAATGCCGTAAATGCTGAAAAGTCCGCGCTTTGTGATTTTGTTCAGTCGGAAAAGGAGAAACATTAAAACGCCTGAGACAACTGACTGCGAAAGCGAAATTGCAAAGAACGGGGAAAAAAGTGTTCCCGACATAAGGCTTGCCGCGACGGCTTTCAGGATTGTCAGCATAAAAAACGACGGAAACGAAAGGCTGAACGAAGCAAGAATCGCGATGTTTGAAAGCCCCAGCCTGAAAAACGGAACAACCCGCGGAAGAATAAGCTCCGCGTAGGAAAACAAGAGCGTAAGGCTTGCAAGGTAAGCGATTTTTTCGCGCTCGTTTCTGTATTCTTGCCTTATTTCACTGAGAAACCGCATCGAACGCTCCTTCGCTTTGCTCTTCGCCGTTTTCGAGCGTGATTATGACTTCGTTCGGAAGACAGACAAGCGGACTTTGCCAGCCCTGGTTCACGCATATTTTGTTCAGGCAAGGCGAATCTGTGATCCGGATTTGTCCGTCCCTGATTTCAAAAGCCGTAAAGCCGAGCGCCCCTTGGATTTTGTAAACGCCGTTTGCAGACGCGGAATAT
Organism: uncultured Treponema sp.; assembly: GCA_964606655.1. GTDB lineage: Bacteria > Spirochaetota > Spirochaetia > Treponematales > Treponemataceae > Treponema_D. Next base: position 1,296 of record CAZSHF010000112.1, on the reverse strand, counting down.
TCGTAGCGTTTTCCGTCCGCCTGGACAATGACGCGGCTTCCTTTGAATGCGAATGATTTTTTTATAAGAGCAAGGGAAATGAAAATCGCGGCGGAAAAAATTAAAATGTCGAGCGGCTTTGGTTTTTGCATAGAACAGTCTAAGCGTAGGTTTTACACATTTACAAGTTTTGCATTCTTTTGAAGTTCCAGCACTTTTTCTAAAGGAAGAGAAGTTACCATTGCAATTTGTTCTGGAGTTCCAAGATTTGAATTCAACATTCTCTGTGCAGTCTCGATTTTTTCTTTCTCCCGAGCCTTCTTCGCGGAAAAATCCGCCTGAAGTTCGATTTCTTCTTGCCATGTCATAAATTCGTGCCTCCAGCGAGCATTCATTTTGATTCTTTTTACGATTGCGGAAATCTTCTCCGAAAAATCGGAATCGGGCTTTTTTCCGCAAAGATACTTGAAAAACGACTTTAGCTCTTCTGACTTCATTGTATCATACTTTTCTGCGTTGAAGAATATTTTGTGAGTTCCGTCGTTCATTTTGGTTTCCAGATTTTCCTGACAGATATTCTCAAAAGTGTAAACAGGAATCCCTGAATCAAAAGCGTCGCCAATGCACAGAAAAATCACATAAGTTTCCTTCAGGTCTCTGTAGTTTGTGCCGGAAAAAACGCTGTCAACATCCATCAGTCCTTGATACTAGCGCGTCCGTTTTGCAAGTGCCAATTCATTTTCAACCGAAGTTTGAACTTCAATGTCGAAACAGCGTCCTGTTCCGTCTTTCACGTAAACATCAAGTCGGATTCCTTTTGAATAGTAGTCAGTTTTCATTGTTCGTTCCGTTTCTGGAATTTCAATTTTTTCAATTTTGATGTTAAGCAAAAGCTCAAGCATCTCGCGGCAAATTTCTGGTTCTGTTTCCATAACTTTGCAGAAAATAAAATTGTCTGCAAATGTAAGTCGATTCCATTTCTGTGCTGGCGTCAGTGCGTTTTTATTCATATAAAAGTCTCCTGCCTTTATATAGTGAAAAGGTTTTAAAAACTGAAATGGATTTTCGCGGAAGTTCAAACAATTCTTTTGCACAATAAAACTCGACATTTTTGCTAGTAAATATTCCCGCTTTCTCTTGACAGAATATTGAAAAACTGTGTTATAATAAAAGCATGAAGAAAAAGGCGCAGACAGGAAATCTTTCAAAAAATGTTTTTAATGCCGCAAAATCACTTGACAAACAGATTTTTGCGCCCATAATCACAACACAACACAACACAACACAACACAACACAACACAACACAACACAACACA
>CAZSHF010000111.1:0-4566 GCA_964606655.1 uncultured Treponema sp. | reverse complement strand
GAACAGCATATCAGCCCGCGGCTGTTTATAAAGGCTCGTTGTCATTGAGTTTGTATGCCCAATGGATTTTTGAATATACAAAATTCAGCGGAAGCATAGTCGCAACTTCTTACTCAAAGTCAAAATTAAGCACAGGAAGCTCAGGCTATTACGGCGCGACTGTCAGAGTTACCTGGTCGGCAACCGTTGCAGAAGCCGGAAAAAATGCCGGTCAGATAGAGTTAAGATATTCCATAACCAATCAAGGGCTTGTTTATAATGAAACAAAAAGCGGGACCTGGGCTGCAACTTCTGCTTCGTCTGGCAATATCGCGACACTTCTGCTTGATGCAACAAGCGGCAATTTAAACGCATCACCCACACTTGATTTTTATCTTTATGACACTAAGAATGATATAAAAATCGACACAGCCTCAATAACTCTACCTTCGCCTTGGTCTTTTGACGATAATTCCGGCACTGGCGGAGGCGGAAGCACTGAATCATAAAAAAAGGCGGTCAAAAAAGACCGCCAAGGAAACACTGGATATGGAAAGAACGATTCACCCTAAGATACTCGCGCGCCCTGAATTCTACATACAGCAGGCGGCGACAACATTCAACGCGACCTGCAACGCGAACTGCTTCTGCTGCTCGGGAGCGAAAACAGGCGAGGCGGAGATGCCGATAGACAAAGCCAGGGAAGTTATGAACATGATTCTCTACGAGATGAGGATAAAGGACGTGTTCATAGCCTGCTCGGCGGAGCTGACCCTCTACTCAAAACTGCTGGAGCTGATAGAGTTCTGCGACAAAGAATATCTTCCGTACACAAGGATAACGCAGGACACGAACGCAAGGCTCATTCCGGAAGGATTCATCGAAGCCCTGAACTCAATGCGGAACTGGTGGACAATATCAATCTCGCTCTGGGGCGGAAACGCGGAGGAGTGGCAGAAGTACCAGGGGAAAGGCGACTGGGAGAAGCAGGTTGAGAACATCGAGCGGTATCTCACTGAACTCAGGATTCCGCCCGCGTTCTCGATGCCGGCGATAACCGACGAGCAGAGGGAAAGCACCCTGTCATTCATAACAAGGACAGTGGAGAAGTGCGGGCTTAAATGGGCGGTGGACTGCAACCCGAACAGCCTCTCGTACAGAAGATACAAGGAGCAGGGGATAGTTCCGGTCAACATAAGGAAATTCAGACGCTACGACGGGACAGAGACATCGGAGGACTACTTCGTGTCGTCAAGGGAAAGCGCGGGAACTGTGGAGAAGAACATCTACAGGGACATGAACAACTGCCATTTTCCGTACAACTCGTTCTTCTGCGACAGTTCGGGCTACGTGTACCCCTGCATAAACGAGAACAACAACCGCGAGAGCGCGATAGGAAACGTCAACGACTGGTCGCCGTTCAACATGGCTTCGTATCTTGAGATGATTCATTCCGAGAAGGGAATGGCGTTCTGGAAGAACAACTTCATTCCGGGGAAGTTTCCGTGCGAGACGTGCCGGAACTGCCCCTCAAGAAACGCTTATTGAGAAAAATATCGCCAACCATCGCCAACCATCGCCAAATATCGCAAAATATTGCAAGGAGAATAAAATGAGATACCTTATAGACGGAGTGACAAAATCGGTTCTTTCGCTTGCGAACCAGTATAAAAACCTTAAAGCCGGAGACGAATACAAAGTCTACGACGACACATTCTCGAACATCGAGGGGCTGGACCTGGTTCAGGCGAACAACTTCTATATCGGAGAGAACGGAGAGAAAACCACGCTCGACCAGCCTGACCACGATTCACGGCGTATGACCATGACAAACGACTTTGACTCCGCACTTGAATGGTGCGACTGCTATGTATCTTTCCGCTCGATTCCGTTCGAGCTGACAAACTGCATGGACTTGAATGTCGCCGAGGAGCAGATTTCCGCTCTGCTTGAAAGAATCGAGAAAGCGAAGTCTCTTGAAAAGAAGATATACCTGGGAAACCTTTTCTCAAAGGAATTCGAGGAAATCGCCGCCACCTACGAGAACTGCATAAACCCTAAAATCACAAAGGCGGACCTGGAGGAGATAAAGGACTACTCGTATTTCTACAAAGGAACATCGACGTTCCCGGGCTTCAGGGTGACGATGATAGTCGGAACAAACTCTTCCTCCGGCAAATTCTCATGCGCGATGAAAGCGAAGAAACATTATGAGGACATGGGCGAGAAAGTAGTCCTTATCCATACGGAAGAGACATATCCGTTCCTTGATGACCAGGGCGGAACAGTCATCGGATTCTGCCGGAACTTCTCAAGTCTGACGACAGACGAGGACTTCACTTATTTCCAGAGCCTTGTCGCGAAAACCTACAGCGAGCAGCGTCCCGACAGAATAATATTCGTGACACAGGCAGGATTCGGGCTTCAAGGAGTCGTGAACTCGTACCAGGACACAGAGAACGGCTACAAGATGAAAGGCTTGTGGGATCTGTTCATAACAAGAAGCTTCGGGCTGGACAGCCTTGTTGTTTCCGCGAACTGCAACCGGCTTGAAACCGCGAAACGCATAATCGATTATTTTGAAGTCCAGAATGAAGGTGTGAACCCTGAGCTTGTCTACGTGAACCCTAGGCTTTTCGGCGCGGGAGATTCCATTGTGTACACGAAAGATGACAGGAGCGAATTCTACAAGGAAAGCCCGCTGTGCAACGAAAAGGAGCTTCTTCTGATGCTGAACGGATTCGCACTTGAATACCCGCGCCTTGAGATAGTCTGCGACTACGCGGGTCTTACAGACAAGGCGAAGGCTTTCAAGGCTGGCGGCAGTTTTTCCGCGATGTCCTCGGCTGTACTCGCGTCGAAATCTCTTTCAGAGATTCAAAGACGGCTGGGGGATAAATTCATAAGCGACGATGTGAAAAAGACGCTTGAAGAGCAACGCGCGTCTTACAGTATAAGCGGTGAGGACTGGAAGAAGATAAAGGAACTTGCGGATTAAGGAGCATCTATGAACATTACGGCACTTGCGGAAACAGATATTATCACAAGAATAAAACAGAACAGCGAAATACAGATGTCTGTCCTGAAAGATTTGGTCAGAGACAAAAACAGGAAAATCCGACTGCTTAAAGCTGCGAATATAACAATCTCAATCCTGCTTGTCATTGCTGTTGTCTTTTCGGCGTTAATATTAAGAATGAACGCAAACCGAAATTTCGGAGATGAAGAAAAGACTGTGAGGGAAATGCGTGAAGTGATAGAGATTGCGGCGACAACTGGAGACATTCAGAGAGGTTTCGACACAAACGAAATCACACGGAAACTTGACGGATTGACAAACGGTCTATGTGACGGTTTCTATGCCCAGAACACAAACCTGCTTAACGGTTTCGCAAGCGCAAACGGCTCTGTCGCAAACGAGGTCAGAGCTATCCAGTCGCAGATGGCAAACTGTTGCTGCGAGACAAACCGCAACATCGACAGCGTGAGATTTGACCTTGCGAACTATAACGCGCAAATCAACGCCAACACAACCGCGCAGACACAGAAAGTCCTTGACGCGATAAGTCAGAACAGGTTCGAGGCTATGCAGAACAGAATCAACCAGCTTGAGCTGAACAACGCTCTTTGCGGAGTTGTGCGTTATCCGAACGCAATGGCTTACAGCGCAGGAACATCACCGTTCTGCAGCTGCGGAAACGCTTACTATGCGTGAAAAGCGTAAGCCGGAAACTATCCCTTTTTAGGTTGAGAATATCCGCTTGAAAAAGCGTTGACATACATAAAGGGGAAAGCGTGAAAATCTTTCCCCTTTTTTAAGGAGAAAAATATGAGTTGCAAATGCAACATTCCGCTTATAAGAGCGGAATCAGTAGCGACCGCATCGGGCGTTACTACAGTTACAGTCCCTGCGGCGACAGAGTTCACAGCAGGGAAAGTGTACAACATACTTCTCGCTACGCCTATTCCAGACGGCACTGACGGCACGACACTTGCAGTGACCAACGGAACAGACAGCGGAAACATAATGAGAAGAAACGGCAACTATTTCAGGGCATTGCCATTGAGAAGCAGAACTGTTCTTGCTGTGCAGTATTTTGACGACCCTGCGCACTTTCAGATTCTAAAAGTGCGAGGCGACTGTTGCTGTTGCCTTTAGGAGAAAAAAATGGAAGAGGACATCGAGGAACTTGAAAAGGATTTCAAGGAAATGCTCGCGTGCATTGACTTCAAGAATTATGACCCTCATTCAAAACTTTTTATGCGGGCATTGTTCATAGGCCAGATGTATCAGGCGGTAAAAACGCTTGAAAATTCTGACGAGATTGAAGAGGAGCTTTCAGGAGCGGAGAAATACTTTGACAGATACACTGCGACAGGCGACAGCACTTTCAAGGAAATGGCTAGCGACGAACTCCGTCACGCAGGAATTCTGATAAAGAAACATCTTGCAAAGGCAGAGAGCGAGAAAAAACGGGAGAAACTGTCTGCCTATGAAAAGAAACGGCAGGAGATGCTGAAAGAAATCTCTATGAAAGAATAGGAGTGAAAAATGGTCTCAAAGAAAAACATAGCGGATGCGGTCGC
>CAZSHF010000110.1:0-4861 GCA_964606655.1 uncultured Treponema sp. | reverse complement strand
CGTGAAGGTCGATTGTAATTCCTGCTTCGTGCGCAATCGCTGGAACGTGAAGCATCGTGTTGCTTGAACAACCAAGTGCCATATCCGCAGTAAGAGCGTTTCTAAAACTTTCGGCTGTCATCATTTGGCGTGCAGTAATTCCGCGGCGATACATTTCCATAACTTGCATTCCAGCGTGCTTTGCAAGTGCAATTCTCTCCCCAGTTACGGCAGGAATTGTTCCGTTTCCAGGTAAACCAAGACCTAAAACTTCTGTAAGACAGTTCATAGAATTTGCAGTGAACATTCCTGAACAAGCCCCGCAACCAGGACACGCACAATGTTCCATTTCTTTAAGCTGTTCAGCGTTGATTTTTCCAACCGCATAACCGCCAACGGCTTCAAACATATCTGTTAAAGAAAGATTTTTTCCAGAATAAGGATTTGTCGGGTCGTTTCCAGACAAGTGTCCCGGCATCATCGGTCCGCCAGAACAGAAAACTGTAGGCAAATCCAAACGAGCGGCAGCCATAAGCATACCAGGAACGATTTTATCGCAGTTAGGAATCATAACAAGCGCGTCAAACTGATGAGCCTTTGCAACACATTCAACGCTGTCGGCAATAAGTTCGCGAGTTACAAGCGAATATTTCATTCCTTCGTGTCCCATTGCAATTCCGTCGCAAACGCCAATTGCAGGAAATTCTATTGGAGTTCCGCCAGCCATTCTAACGCCGGCTTTAACCGCTTCTGCAATTCGGTCAAGTTCAATATGACCTGGAATAAGTTCGTTCTTTGCGCAAATTACGCCAACAAGCGGCTGATTTAATTCTTCGTCAGTGTAGCCAGACGCATAAAACAAAGAACGATGAGGAGCGCGTTCAACTCCTTTACAAGCGTTATCAGATTTTTTTGCCATTTTTGTACCTCGAAATTTTACCTATCATTATTTAAATGCAGTTTCTTCACTCTTCACATAGAAGAATAATGCAAATCTGATATTTTGAGTAGTGAAACGTTTTCAATCTATAGTTTCCGAAAACGCAACAAAAAAAAGCAATTAGTGAACTGGACGCAATAAATAGCAACACAAAAAATAACTTGCAACCGCTTCTGTTTAACAGTAGCATTATCTTATGATAAATTCTTTTGCTGATTCTGAAACTGAACTAATTTACAGCGGAAAACAGAGCCGAAAATCACCATCGATAATTCAGAACACAGCAAGAAGAAAACTAAGAATGATTGCATCCGCAAAAGCGGTCGAAGATTTAAGAATTCCGCTAGGAAACAGACTTGAAAAACTTTCAGGAGATTTAAAAGGTTTTTATTCCATCAGAATAGATGACCAACGGCGAATAAGATTTGAATTTTAAAATGGAGATGAGGGAAATCGGCTATGCCGATTTCTTGATAAATAGAAAGCCGTAAAGAAAATTGCGAAAGCAATTTTTAGGCTTACGTATATAAAATGTCAGAATCGAAGATTATCACTGATGAAAAATTGCCGAACATTCATCCTGGCGAGATTTTACAAGAAGAGTTTCTCAAACCAATGAATATAAGCGCATACCATTTAGCAAAAGAAATCAATGTTCCAGAAACACGAATTTCAGAAATAATTCACGAAAAAAGAGCCATTACAGCAGATACCGCAATTCGTTTTTCAAAATTCTTTGGCACTTCCGCGGAATTTTGGCTTAATTTACAAAACCTTTACGACTTGGAAGAAGAACAAAACATTCATTCTGAAAAATTTGAAACAATAAAATTGTACAACTACGCATAAAAATCGGCTGCCAAAAAAATTTGGCAGCCGCCTCATCTGTAAAATCCCGCTTATTCCGCAAGATTGTCTTGAATCAGAAGTTTTATGCAATCCGCAGCCGAAGAACGCGCAAGCCGAACCTGCTCATCAAGCGCATCTTTTTCAAGCGGAACTCCGACAAGTCCTGCAAACTCACGTGTTTTTCCGTCCACTTCGCTTATCGTTCCTGCCGCGCAAGCAATCACAACATTTTTGTCTTTCATATAACGGGAAAACTGAGTCCTGAACTTTTCGTTCTCGATGTCGACGCCGGAAAACATATAAATGCTTGTGTATTTATGAATCTCGGCAAGACGCTTCGCGCATTTCACAAGCCGGCTCGAGAAAATCTTTCCGAACTGACCTTCGGCAAGGTTTTCCGCGAACACAAAAAGTATTTTCTGCTCTTCCGCGTCAGGATTAAGATTGATCTGCTCTATTTTGTCAGACTCAAAAATCATATTGTTCATGACAGCTTTCTCGTCGTCATCGTAATTTTCTTCATCTGAATCTGTGACTGGGATTTCCGGAACAGAAGAATCCGCGCTTTCAACGCCGGCGGCAAAATCTCCTTCCGCGACAATCCTGTCCGCCTCAATGTCCGCCTGAGACGCTTCAGGAATCGCCGAAATCGAAAAGTTGTAAGTCTCCTGCGACATTATGTCGGCGATTCTTTCGTCCATCGATTCCTGGGTTTCGTTTGAACTTTCGTGGACAACAGGCTTTGGAATTTCAATTGAAGGAACAAAATCTTCCTTGTGTTCCGCCGGCGAAAGCTTTTCAGCCTCGATTTCCTCTTCCGTCGCTTCAGGAATGCTCATGATGCTGAAATCGCCCTCATCGTAAAGCTTTCCCTGGCTCATTATCTCAGCAAGAAGAGAATCCATGTTCGGATTTTCCGCCGGAGTTTCTGCTGTTTCAATTTCGCTCACTTCCACATTCATTTCCTCTATTTCTTTTGCATCAGATTTTTGTTCCTCTTCATTCTCCGGCTCGACTTTGAGCTCAGAATCGGCTTCATCCTCGCTTGAGTCGGATTCGGTTTTGTCCGCGTCCAAGGCAGATTCAGAACCGCCAAAACCTGCTTCGTTGTTTCCGTTTTTAACCGCATTGTCGCCGTTTATAATCACGTTCTTTTTTCCGGCGGAGAACAAATCTATTTCCTCGGAATCATCGTTTTCCTCCGCGTCGTTTGAATAATCTATGACAGAAGGATTTTCCGATTCAGAAATCGGAGAAAAAGCCGGAACTTCGCTCTGGATTTTCTTTCCGATTTCAAAAACAAGCTCGCTTTCTCCGCCGGGATTTTTCCTGAAAAGAGAAGTTCCTTCCTCGTCTGTGAAAAAGTTCGGGTTCTCTTCCAGAATTCTGATTCTTGAAAGCTCAGGGCAATCGGTTACCGCGTCTTCTTCAAATTCCTCAAGCTCTTCAGGAAGAACTATTGTCGAAAGCTCCGAGCAGCCGCTTATCGCGTTCTTGCAGATTTTCCGGACAGTTCCAGGAATCACAAGAGATTTCAAAGACGAGCACGAAAGGAAAACGTTTTCAGGAAGAACACGGATTCCTGCGCGGAACGGAATTTCTTCAAGCGCGGAACATTCCGCGAAAAGCCCTTCGGGAAATTCCTCGACTTCAAGAGGCATTTCAATCCGCTTGAGCGAAGAGCAGCCGTAAAACATAAAAGGAGAAAGTTTTTTCAGTCCGCTCGGAAGTTTTACACGGATAAGATTCTTTGAGTTGCAGAAAAGGTTCGCGCCGACTTCCACAACAGAATCGGGGAGCGAAATCTCAGAAAGCTCGCAGCAGGAAAACGCGTCTTCCTCAATGCGTTCCGCTCCGTTCGGAACAATTCCCTGAAATTCCTGGGAATCAGAATCGATTCCGTAAACTGTTTTTAAATCAACTGAATATATAAGTCCGTTCTTTTTTACTGTTTCTTCCATTTCCATAGTTTATATTCTAAGCCGATTTCAAGCGATTTTCAAGTTTTATTGATACTGAAGAGCAAAGAAGAATATTGAATTCATTTACAGAAAAATCAGTGATATAATAGACTTATGGAAAATGAAAAAGACAAAACAGAATACATTGTCTTCATCGTGGACGATTTCGCTAAAAAACACGGACTTTCCGCAAAAGAGTCTTTCAATTATCTTGACAGATTCAAAGCCATCGATTTTCTCGAACGCAAATACAAAATCGCCCATACGCTTTCCTTTCCGGAAATGCTTGAAAACATCGCTGAATTCTGCAGAAAAAACGGAGGAACGCTTTGATGAGACTTTATCACGGCTCAAACATCAGATTTGAAAAAATCGATTTGTCAGTTTCAAAACCGAACAAAGACTTTGGAAAAGGATTTTATCTTTCTGATTCATTTGAGCAGGCGATGGAAATGGCGGAATTCAAGACAGAAATCTTTGGCGGAAATCCATTTGTCATGGAATATGAATTCGATTGCGATTCCAGTTTATGCAAGAATCTTAGAATTTTGAGATTTTCTGAATATACAAAGGAATGGGCAGAATTTGTATTCAAGAACAGAAGCGATAACAATGAAACGGCAAACCATGATTACGATATTGTCATCGGTCCGATTGCAAATGACAAAGTCGGAGCACAAATCCGCAGGCTAATCGAAAACGACATCGACCTTGAAACTTTTTTGAACCGCATAAAATATATGAAAGGTCTTACATTGCAGTATTTTTTCGGAACAGAAGAAGCAATCTCATTCCTGTCTTTTAAAAGGAGCATAGAAAAAAAATGACAGACTTTGATTATCAAGTCGAATGCACAACCAGAGATTTGGCTGTCTCTCTTGCGAAAGATTTTTCGCTGACAACTTCAGAAGCCTTGCGTACTGTTTACAACTCGGAAACTTATTCAAAACTTGCAAACCCGAAAACTGGACTTTATTTCCAAAGCCCGTTCTATGTCTATGATTTTCTGAAGAATGAATTCCAGACTGGAAAAATGTCATGAAGCCTTGCTGGCAAAGTTACACACAAACAAAGAACGTTTTTATTCACAGAATTATATTTCCGTGTTATAATAAAGCGGTTTTCACAAGAA
>CAZSHF010000109.1:0-4888 GCA_964606655.1 uncultured Treponema sp. | reverse complement strand
CAGGCGTATTTCATGCAGTTTATGAACGATGTGATTGACTGCGGCGCGGACGGATTCAGGTTCGACACGGCGAAACATATCGGTCTTCCTGACGACCCGAAAGACCCTAAAGCGAACGAAAACGATTTCTGGCCGATTTTCACAGGAAAAAAATCGGTAAACGGAGTGAGCCTTCACAAAGCGGATGAGTTGTTCCTTTACGGCGAAGTTCTGCAAGGCGGAGGAGCGCGCGAAGACGCTTACGGCGAATATCTTTCCGTTGTCGCAAGCAGTTACGGCGGAGTGATTCGTTCTGCGGCAAAAAACCACAAATATCTTGCGTCCGGGCTTAAAGATTTCAGAAACGATGCAGGAGCGGAAAAACTTGTCACTTGGGTTGAATCCCACGACACTTATGCGAACCACGGCGAATCAGCCGCTCTTACAAATTTTGAAATCCGTTCCGGCTGGGCGGTAATCTGTTCCCGGAAAAACGGAACTCCGCTTTTCTTTTCCCGTCCTAAAGGACCTGAAGGAGTTCAGTTTCCGGGAGTGAGCAAAATAGGAGATGCAGGAAACGATGAGTTTAAAAATCCTGAGGTTGTCGCGGTAAATCATTTCAGAAACGAAATGAAAGGCGAGGACGAAGAACTTCTGAACGGAGCGGAAACTTCGCTGATTGTCATAAAACGCGGAGACCGAGGCGCGGTCGTTGTGAACGCGGGAAAGAAATCTTCAAAAGTGAATTTTCAGATTGGTCTTCCTGACGGAGTCTACAGGGACAAGGCTCACGGATATAAATTCACTGTGAAAAACGGCGAAATCTCAGGAAAACTTCCGAAAGAAAAAATCGCAGTGATTTATTGATTTCTGAAAGATAAAGTTTGATTAAATATAAAACTGGTTTTCCCGCGCATCGATTTTTCTTTCTCCTGTAGATGCGCGGGATTTTTTTTTCAGATTTTTTTGTTTTCATTTCCGTTTTTACAAAAGTCTTTCGATATATATTTGAGATGAAACCTAACATAAGAGAAATGACTTTAAAACGCGGCATCGCTTACGCTTCGGACACGGAGCTTATAATGCTGATGCTCGGCTCTGGAACAAAAGATGTTCCAGTTGACAGGCTTGCTTCTCTTGTCATGAAAAAACTTGGTGAAGCAAATAATGAAAACCTCATCGACAAACTTCTGTCGATAAAAGGAATGGGCGAAGGAAAAGCGCTTGCAGTCGCTGCCGCATACGAGTTCGGCCGGCGGCGGAATCTTCACAACAACGCGCTTATCCGCCGTCCTTCCGACATTGTGCCTTTTGTCAGGAGTTATTCGATTTTCCAGCAGGAGCATTTTCTGTGCGTAAGCCTGAACGGCGGACACGAGATAATTGAAATCCGCGTTGTTTCTGTCGGAACTGTGAACAAGACAATTGTGCATCCGCGCGAGGTTTTCGGCGAGGCTTTAAAGAAAAACGCCGCCGCTGTGATTGTCGCGCATAATCATCCGTCCGGAAACTGCGAGCCTTCCCAAGAAGATATTGAGACGACAGAAATCCTTTACAGGTCTTCCGAGCTTCTTGGAATCGAGCTTCTGGACCATGTGATTTTTGACAGAAGTTCTTATTACAGTTTTATGGAGCACAGGCTTTTCTTTGACGAGAAAATCGCCTGAAAATCGATAAATTTTTTATTCGCAAACGGTTTTTTGTATTATAATATATTTCATGATTACCCGAAAAACCAAAATTGTCTGTTCAATCGGACCTGCCTGCAATGATGATGAAACAGTCAGGAACATGATTAAGGAAGGCATGAATATCGCCCGGTTTAATTTTTCGCACGGAACTTACGATTTTCACCGCGACGGAATGAACCGGGTTCGGCGGATTTCTGATGAGATGAACGCGAATGTCGCGATTCTTCTTGACACAAAAGGCCCTGAAATCCGGACTGGACTTGTTGAGAACGACGGGAAAATTTCAATCTCCGCGGGAGAAAAAATCGAACTTGTAGCGGACGGTTCGTTCTGCACAGAAAAGACTGACGGAAAAATCTGCCATATTTCGCTTTCCTGGAAAGATGCCCCGGAAAAACTTTTCAAAGGCGTGAAAGTCCTGATTGCCGACGGACTTCTTGAGCTTGTCGTCGATGAAATCTGCGGAGAAAAGATTTTTTGCACCGCCTCGAACAGCGGAACAATCGGAAGCAGAAAAAATGTCAATCTGATTGGAGTTCACGCCGGGCTTCCGATAATGGCTGAAAAGGACAAGGAAGACTTGAAATTCGGCGTTGAAATGGACATTGATTTTGTCGCCGCAAGTTTTGTGAGTTTCCCGGAAGAAGTTGTGGAAATCAAGGAATACTTGAAGTCGCTTGGAGCGACCGCAAGGGTAATCGCGAAAATCGAAAATGAGGAAGGTCTGAACAACATAGCGGAAATAACAAAAGAGGCGGACGGAATCATGATTGCGCGCGGCGATTTGGGTGTTCAGCTTCCGACCGAAAGGATTCCTCTTGCCCAGAAAGCCGTCATAAAAGTCTGCCGCGACCAAGGAAAGCCGGTAATCACTGCGACACAGATGCTTGATTCGATGATTGTAAATCCACGTCCGACGCGGGCTGAACTTACCGATGTCTCGAACGCGGTTTTTGACGGAACTGACGCGGTCATGCTAAGCGGAGAAACCGCAAGCGGAAAATATCCTGTTGAAGCTGTAAAGACAATGGCTCTTATCACACGAACGACTGAAAATTCCGAAGAATATCAAAGCAGGATGAAAATCCTTGACAGTTCGTACAAACCCGGAAGCGAAGTCGGACACGCGGTCGCTCATTCCGCTTACAAACTTTCTCGCAATATCTGCGCCAAAGCGATAATAACTCCGACATTGCACGGAAACACCGCAAGGATAATCGGCGGATTCAGGCCTGAGCAGATTGTAATCGCTGTGACTCCGGACAAAAAAGTCTGCCGCCAGCTTATGATTCAGTGGGGAATTTCTCCTGTTCTGTGCAAAGTCGCAGACGATTCGGAAACAATGATTCAGAACGCGGTGAAGCTTGCCTTGGACAGCGGCGCGGTCAATCTTTCCGACAAAGTTGTCATGTGCGCAGGAATTCCGATCTCAAGTCCGCTTATGATAAACACAATCAAAGTGATTCTTGTCGGAAATGTGATTGCGCGTGGAACTGTTTTCGGCTCGGCGGACGAGAATAAAATTCGCGCGGGCGGACGGGTCATCCATGCGGAGGACATTCTTGAGCTGGGAAACAAAATCAGGCTTCATCGTCATGTGATTTTAGTCTGCGAACGGATTACAAAAGAACTTGTTCCGGCTTTGCGTGTTGTTGACGGAGTTGTCTCTGAATCCACAAGCGATTTGACAGTTGACGAGATAAAACTCATAAATTCCGAACTTGTCTGGGTTCAGAATGTGCCGAACGCGCAGAAAATCATTGAAAGCGCGCTTTCCGTGACAATCGACGGAGAGCAAGGCGTAATCTACGAAGGAATTATTTAACTTTTTTTTAGATCGAGCGACACGCAAGAGGTTTTTTACGATGAAGATGATTCTTTTAGGAACTGGAACGAGCCACGGAATTCCGTGCATTGCGTGCGGCTGCGAAGTGTGCCGTTCAAAAGACAGGCGAGACAAGCGGAACAGATGCAGCGCTTTTGTCGTGAATAAAAACCGGAACAAAACCGAAAGCCATATTTTAATCGACTGCGGACCTGAGTTCAGAATTCAGGCTTTGAAATATAAAATAAAAAAGGTCGACGCGCTTCTTCTGACGCACAGCCACGCTGACCATCTTCACGGACTGGACGACATCCGCGTTTTCAGCCATACAATTTCTTCGTGCCATTTGTTGAATCCGGATTTGGGAAAGGAAACTGAAGGCGAAGGGCTTGCGATTTATTCAAACAGGCAGACGCTTGAAGATGTGAAAAGCCGTTTTTCGTATGTTTTCAGGCCGACTCCAATCGGCGGAGGAAAACCCAAGCTTCATCTTGAAAGCGCGAAAATCTTTGATGAAAGAACGCCTGAAGAATTCGGAGACATGAAAATCACTGCGATTCCGATGAGGCACGGAGAAATAAAGGCGACCGGCTGGGTTTTTACGGTAATCAGCAGAACCGACAAAAAGCCGCATTCAATCGCGTATCTTACAGACTGCAATAAAATAAAAGACAAGAACATTCAGAAGATTCTTTTGAACGCAGGAACTTTGGAGCATCTTGTGATAGACGGATTGCGGAAGGAATCACATTCGACGCATTTTTCCTTTCTCGAAGCGATGCAGGTCGCGGAAAAACTTTCGCCGCGCAGCACTTGGTTTATCCACATCTGCCATTTGAACAGCCACATTCAGATTCAGGATTACATAAACGAGCATTTGAATGAATTTCCGAATCTTTCTGAAATCGTGAGGAACGGCGGAAGCGTCGGGCCTGGATACGACGGATTAGTGCTCAAAGCATAAAAAAACCGCCTTCTTTCGAGGCGGTTTTCGTTTGGAAAACAATTTTAGTTTGTTCCGCTTGCAGTTGTTTTTGGAACTCTTACTTTCTTCACAAGCCAGTCGCTTCTGTAGCAGCGAGTGCAGACTTTGATTTTTCTTACAGTTCCGTTTCCAAGGTCTGCTCTTACAGAAATAAGATTTGGTCTCCATGTTCGATGTGTATGATTGTAAGATTTACTTACTCTGTTTCCGTGCATTACGCCTTTTCCGCAAATATCACAAGCTCTAGACATATTTATTACCACCTTAAATTGTTTTAAGAAGAATAGTTTCAAAAATATAATGAATTTTGATTTTTGTGTCAATTGTAGAAATCGGCATCGGCAGGGCTTCATCATTATAACCAACTTTAATAAAAAAACAGGTTTTTGGTCGCGTAGCGAGTGGTCA
>CAZSHF010000108.1:0-4933 GCA_964606655.1 uncultured Treponema sp. | reverse complement strand
AGAGATTGATAAACTTGTTGCAGAAAGAACGGTTGCAAAGAAAAACAAAGATTTTGCAACGGCAGATAAAATCCGCGACGATTTAGCAAAGCGCGGAATAACAATAATAGATTCGCCAAATGGCGTTATTTGGAAGAGAAACTGATTGTAACTTTTGGAACAAAATGGGGTTTGTAGTTTATGGAAAGTCAGACTGAAACAATCAAACAATTAAATGCAGCGAATCCGGCTGACTTTAACATGATTTATCGGGAAACGATGCAGATGCTTTACAAAATTTCCTACCGCATTGTAAGCGACGAGGAAGCGGCGGAAGATCTTTCCCACGATTCATTGATAAAAGCAAATGAAAAGAAAATCGTGTTTCCGTCCATGAACGATGCGAAATTCTGGCTAATCCGCGTTGTCAAAAACGCTTCCTTGAATTATGTGAAGCGCAAGGCACGCGAGAAAAAGGCTTACGAAAAGGCGCTTTACGAAGACCACCGCGAAGTTCAGTCAGGCGAAACCGAACTCTTGGCGGCAGAATCTATTAAACTTACTAAAGAAGCTCTTAATAAATTGCCGACAAAATTAAGGGAAGCCGTTGTTCTAAAAGAATACAGCGACTTGAATTACAAGGAAATTGGAAAAGTGCTTGGAATTTCCGAGGGAAATGTAAAGGTTCGGATTTTCCGCGCGCGAAAACAATTACAGGAAATTTTAGGAGCCGAAAATGTTTTCTTGCCCAACTGATGACATTCATTCAATTTATCTGGACAGTGAACTGCCGGAATCATATTTAGCCGAATACGAAAATCATTTGAAGATTTGCAGAAAATGTTCTGAAAAAATCGAAAGGTTCAGGCGGCTGAAAAATATATTCGCCAGCGACAGCAAAAATCTTTCGCTGGACAAAAACTTTATCGACGAAAGCTATTCGCGTCTTCTTACAAAACTGAATTATTCAAAAAACACGCGTTTTGTTCATCAGTTCCCTGTCCAGAAAGCGGTTACAGGAATTGCGGCTGCTGCGGCAGTTTTGGTTGCAGTTGTTCTTCCTGTAAAACTTGTTCCGTCTTCAAATTTGTCTGGCTCAGGAAATTCAGCGAATGTCGCAAGCATTGTTCCTGTTGAACGTCCGCAGAACACATCGATTTCTAACAAAAATATTGTAATTAATGGGAATATAAACGATAATTTCGCGCAGACAGTAAGCACAGGCGCTTTGCAGAACACTTCTCTTGCGGATGTCGATGTTTTCCGTCCGGAATTTCAGGATTCAAACACATTGAGAATCATGATTCCCGGCTTTGAAACCCAGACTTCAGGAATGATGGAAGTCAGGATGCCTGTAAATACAATCGCAGGTCTTTTACCGTGAACAAATCTTCATCAGCAAATTATTTCTTCAGAAAATCACCCTTGATGAGAACTCTCTTCTGGGTGATTTTTATTCTTATCTTCGTTTCTGTTTCGCTGATTTTGCGCTTTAAAGTGAAGCAATATCCTGAAATCACTGAAATAAATCCGCCTATCGGCTCGCCTGGCGATTTGGTTGTGGTAAGAGGAAAGAATTTCGGGAATCTCCGCGACACAAGTTATCTTGAATTCGGAGGAAGCCGTCTCACTTCAAGCGCGTATATTTCATGGTCGGACAACGAAATCAGAGTGGTTCTTCCGCCTAATGTTCAGGAAGGTCTTGTCGTTGTCGGAGTGAAAGAGCTCCGTTCAGAGCCTTCGTTTTTTGCAAACTCAAATTCCGTTCCTGTCCGCGTCACAGAAAATCCTCAGCTTTCTCTTCCGATTATAACAGGTTTAAGTCCTGAAAGGCTTTATCCGGGAACTTTGGTCACAATTTCAGGAAGCAATTTCGGTTCGTTCCGTGACAATTCGGATGTTTATTTTTCCGCAGACAGAGAAGATTTTTCCAGAGAAGACAATGACGCTTCTGAAAGTTTTGAATATGTCAGAGCAGATGAAAAGGATTTTGATTACGAATACTGGTCTGATTCTGAAATCCGGGTAAGAGTTCCCGACGGCGCGGCGACCGGAAAGATTTTTGTGAAAACTCCGCGCGGAAAATCAAGCCAGCGTGACATAAGGATTGACAGAAAAGCCGGAAGAAAAAGCCTTATAAATCCGAAGACTTATGTTGTCCAGATTGCCTGCGATATTGAAGATTATTCTTCTGACAAGGATTCGACGATAATTCTCCGTGTTCCGCGTCCTGTGAAAAACGCAAGCCAGCCTTCTGTCAGGCTGATTGAATCGGAACCTGAGCCGGTCATTTCTGATTTTCAGGACACAGTTATCCATCAGCTTCAAGGAAACAGGAATCCGCAGGGAAAAAAAAGGTTTTCCCAGAATTTTGCGGTTACAGTTTATGAGACAAGAACAAATGTCACGGCAAGAGAGCTTGAGCCTTCTCGGAACATAAACCGTTCGCTTTTTTCAGACGCGACAAGTCCGGACAATATTGTTCCTGCCTCAAACGACGCGATTAAAAATCTGCTTTCAAGAACAATAGGACGCGAGACAAATCCTTACAACATTGCGGTTGTCTGTTTCAACAGCATGATAAGCAATTTTGAAATTCTTCAGAAAGTCCGGCAGGGAAACGTTTCTCCGCTTGATATGCTTGATTCGGGAGAAGGCGACGCTTACGATTTTGCTGTTGTGTTCACCGCTCTTATGCGCGCCGCAGGAATTCCTTCTCTGATTGACAGCGGAATACTTGTCGATTCTGATTTAAGGACAAAGCCTCACTGGTGGTCAGAAATTTATCTTTCGGGATTCGGATGGTTTCCTGTTGACATTGCCCTTGCGGCTGGACTTGAATATCAGGCTTGGAGCAAAGACATAAATCCGTCGGCTTATTATTTCGGAAACCTTGATTCGCAGCACATTCTGATTTCCAGAGGATTCAACGAGATAAAATCAAGTTCCTCTGAAAGCCATACAATTTCGATTCCAAGGACTTATGCTTTGCAGTCAGTCTGGGAAGAGGCGAGCGGAAAAAACATAAAATACAGTTCATATTGGGCAGAACCCGTGATTATAGGAGTATATTGATGACTAAAGTTCTTTCTGTAGGCGGTTCGATTGTCGTTCCTGACAAGCCGGACACTGAATTTCTGGCAAAGTTTATTTCGATGGTGAAAGAATGGCTTTCAGGGGACGAGAGCCGGAAACTGATTCTTGTTGTCGGAGGAGGCGCTCCGGCCCGCGTTTACCAGAACGCTTACGCTGAAATTTCAAGCAAAATCGGCGGCTCTTCCGCTTTGGATGCCGCCGACTGGATTGGAATCATGGCGACGCGTCTTAACGCGGAGCTTGTGAAAGCGAGTTTCGGGGAACTTTGCAAAAATGAGGTTGTTTATGATCCGACTGCTCCTGTTGAATTCAAAGGCAGGGTTCTTCTTGCGGCCGGCTGGCATCCTGGATTTTCAACTGACAATGATGCGGTTCTGCTTGCGGAAAAGCACGGAGCAAAAACTGTCGTGAATCTTTCGAATATCGAGAAAGTCTACACCGACGACCCTAGAAAAAATCCTGAGGCAAAACCGATTGATTCGATTTCATGGAAGGATTTCAGAAAAATGGTCGGCGACGAGTGGACTCCTGGAAAAAACTGTCCGTTTGATCCTGTCGCTTCAAAGAAAGCGGACGAATCAGGAATGACAGTCATTTGCGCCGGCGGAAAGAACATCGAGAATATCAGAAAGATTCTGAACGACGAGGATTTTGTCGGAACAAAAATCGGCGGAAACTGAAGAAAATGAAATGAAGCGAA
Source organism: uncultured Treponema sp. (assembly GCA_964606655.1). Taxonomy (GTDB): domain Bacteria; phylum Spirochaetota; class Spirochaetia; order Treponematales; family Treponemataceae; genus Treponema_D. Next base: position 1,158 of record CAZSHF010000108.1, on the reverse strand, counting down.
AAAGATGAAATTTTTCAGAAAAATGTTTTCTGAAAAACGTCTGTTCAAAGAAATTTCTGTCTAGAAAATTTTCTGGCTGGAAAATATTTTCGGTCTGCCCGGCAAGCAGGAAATTCAGCGTGCGAGCGATATGCAAGCGTTGTGTTTCCTGCTTTTCGGGCAGTTTTTTTTTAACGGCGATTTTCTGTAAAACAGGCGGACGGCAAAATCACGGAAACTTCGGTGCGGCACAAGCACGGCTGAATCAGTGGCAAGTATTTAAAAAAAAGTGTAAATTATATTCGGAGGAAATATGAGCGTTAAAGAGATTTTCACAAAATTTATGCAGAACACAGGATTTTCCGGAACTGTAAAATTTGATGAAGAAATCGCGCCTTTAACGACTTTTAAAATCGGCGGAAAAGCGTCGGTTCTTGTTTTTCCCGAAGACAGTTTTCAGCTTTTTGATGTGTTTGCCCTGATAAAAAAATACAGTCTTCCTTATTTTATTCTTGGCGGCGGAAGCAATGTTGTTTTCCGCGATGATTTTTTTGACGGCGTTCTTGTTTCTTCCCTGAATTTAAAAGGTTTTTCCTGCATCGACTGCGGAGAATCGGTTCTTGTTTCTTGCGGAGCCGGAACGAAAATGACGGATTTTGTCTCTTTCTGCGGGGAGAAAAATCTTTGGGGCGCGGAAAATTTCGCCGGGCTTCCTGGAACTGTCGGCGGAGCGATGTATATGAACGCCAGATGTTTTGAAAAATCCGTCTGCGAGATTTTTTTCAGCGGATTCTGCTACAATCTGGAAAAAATGGAAGGAGTCGAGATTTCTTGTGAAAAATCTCTCTGGGATTACAAAAAATCTCCGTTCCAGAATAAAAACAGTTTTATACTTCAAGGTTCGTTTAAGCTTGAAAAACGTCCGGATTCTGAACGCGAAAACCTGTCCAGAAAAATCAAGGAATTTGTGGATCTCCGCAAAGAAAAAGGACATTTCGATTTTCCGAGCGCAGGAAGCGTTTTCAAGAACAACCGCGCTTTTGGCTCGCCCAGCGGAAAAATAATCGATGAATGCGGACTTAAAGGCTGCAGAATCGGAAACGCCCAGATTGCGCCGTTCCACGGAAATATGATTATAAATTTGGGCGGAGCGACTCAAAAAGATGTAAAAAATCTTGT
>CAZSHF010000107.1:0-4961 GCA_964606655.1 uncultured Treponema sp. | reverse complement strand
AAATCTGTGAACAGTGCATTGCTGCTAAAGTAATTTTTCATTTTAACCTCGATTTATAAAATGTTCCTAAAAACAAGGCATTGCAGGAAACTTCAGTTTCCGAAAATGGCTTGTTGGCACGCGGGAGCGTGCATATAAATAGGCAAGTTTGAGAATCAAACTTGAAGTTAAATGCGGCTGCGATATTTCAGCAGACGCATTTTAACGTTGGATTTCTTCGAGGCTGCCCCAAGCATCTTGTCCGCAACCTGCACGTCCGTTGAAAATATTCTAATGGCAAATCTGATTTTTGTCAGTATTCCGGGGATTTTGAAAATGCCGCGGCTGATTTGCAGACTTAGGAGAAAGATATGGCTGATGTTCCAAGTGAAAAAGTGATTTCATAAAAAATAAGAAAAAAAATCCGCCTGATAAAAAAGTTTTCACTTCAAAAACAGAATAACAAGAATATCAAGGCGGATTGAAATATATTTATTTTTTTTAAACTAGAAATTCTTTATCGCCTCGCCGTTCAAATCAATTGAATTTCCGAAATCATCTGTCGGATTTGCATTAGCTGATTTTACGATTGTATCGTTATTGAACTCAAGGTCTGCGACAAGAGTTTTTCCTTCCTTCACCATCGCGTAGAATCCTAGATAAGCCTGGTCGATAGAAAAAGTTTCAAGTTTTGGCGCTGTTTTGCTTGTGTAAGTTTCCGCCTTTAAAGTGTCTGATTTTATAATTTTTTCTGTTCCTGTTTCGGATTCGGCGGAAGCCTTCAGAGTCACTTTATAGCCATCGATTCCTGTTTTTTTAGCCTCTGAGTAGTTGTCATTTGTTACGACAGTATTGTCGGCTCCGTAGATTGCATCCAGGTCGATATATACTTTTAAAGCGTCGTCCGTGAGCGTGTACGAGCCTTCAGGAATATTTGTCCAAGATGTAAGTGCATATTCGTATGCCGTGTTTTCGCTGTTGTCCGCGTCAAAGTCTCCGTCATCAGAATTCAGATAGCTGGACTGAACCCCTGTGTAGTAAGATATAAAATACATAGGTTTAGCATTGTCATCAAATCTGAATCCCGCAAGATAGAAACTGTAAGGCTTGTCGGCAGTTCCGGAGCCTGTAAGTCCGAACATATATGCCGCGTCTATTCCGCTTCCCAATGAAGTTACAGCATTTCCTGTTGTTGCGTTTTTCTCATTTCCGACCTGAGTGCTTTTTGCTGTTCTGTCGATTGTGATTGTCGCGTCCGCAGAAAGATGCTTTGTTTTTGTTGTGTTCCACTGCCGCGCATAAGTTATTTTTGGATTGTTTTCGCTTACATCTTTTCCGTTTGCAGTCATTTTTCCATCGTTTGTAAGACTGATAGAAAATCCTTCCATGGCGTTGTTTTCATTTTCCCCAAGCCCGCATCCGACAAATCCCAGCGCCGCAACTGCAAGCACTGCACTACTTAAAAGAACCTTTAAATGCGTCTGCTGAAATGTCGCAGCCGCATTTAACTTCAAGTTTGATTCTCAAACTTGCCTATTAAAACCGTCCGCCTTGCGGACTGAACTGCACATCCTCGAAAACTGAAGTTTTCTGCGGTGTGCAATTTTTAAGAACAATTTAATTCATCATCGGATTCAGAAAAAACAAAACGGAGCAAATATGACATACGGCTACATTCGGGTAAGCACTGACAAACAGACTGTTGAAAACCAGCGTTACGAAATCCAGAAATGGTGCGAGAATCACAATCTGAAAATCGACGGATGGATTGAAGAAACAATCAGCGGAACAGAAAACTACAAGAACCGGCGGCTAGGCGAGCTTCTTGAAAACATCGGCGAAAACGACACGATTGTTTCCGCTGAGCTTTCGCGCTTCGGACGGAATCTTCTTATGATTATGGAAATCATGAATATCTGTATGCAGAAAAAATGCAATCTCCGGACAATCAAAGAAAATTTTTACCTTGAAAACGACATCCAGTCAAAAGTCCTTGCTTTCGCGTTCGGGCTTTCGGCGGAAATCGAACGGAATCTTATAAGCCAGCGGACAAAAGAGGCACTCGCGGCAAGAAAAGCGGACGGAAAGCATCTTGGAAGAATCGCAGGAAAACGCGGAAAACTGAACCGGCTCTGTTCTGAACAGAGCGAGAAAATTGACTTTATGCTGGAAAACGGCGTATCAAAACAGAAAATCGCGCGGACAATCGGAGTTTCCGCCGGAACGCTTTACAGATTCCTTGTGTATACAGAAAGATTCGTCCCTGAAAAACGCAGTTCAGAAAAATGGCGGAACGGAATTTACCAATGATTCAAGGCAAATTGGTCTGATAACAATTGTTTTATGTTTACAAAAACATATTTCTTTGATAGATTTTAAACGATACTTATGTATCAGAATAAAACAAACAAAAGGGCGAACGCTCTTTACAAGGAGACAAAAGATGAAACTTTCAAAGGTTCTTTTAAGTAGTGCAGTGCTTGCAGTTGCGACGCTGGGATTTGTCGGATGCGGCGAGAACATTGGCGCAGATATTATCAAAGGTTCTGGAAGGAATTATTCTATTGATTATGATAATACGGCTTCTGATTCTATCGCCCGCGACACAAAGTTCCTTGCGACAAAACACAATGATTCTGATGTGACAATCACTTTTGAAGAGCAGACAAATGGTACAACCAATGTTGCCGCCGGACAGATGGGCTTTGTTTTTGCAAAAGAAGAGAATGATGACGGTTCTATCAATTTCTGTGTTGTTTCTTTCAGAAAGGCTTCTGCAAACAACAGCGGATGGGACTGGTATGTTTCTGCTTTCAGAAATATTGATGCTTCTACTTTGGCGACAGCCTCAAATTTCGGCGCGCCTACAACTCCGGCAGCCAGTGATGACGCTTTCCTTTCTGCCACAACTCCTATAGAACGCGTTATAGATTCAAAATCTCTTGGAACTGCGCTTAGCGGAGTGACAGCGGGCGAATCAAACGGCGCAGGCTCAATTTTGCTTGCGATTGACCAGGATACAGAACCAACATCTTCAACTTTCGGAGATTATACAATCAATGTTTACAATGTTTCTGACACAGAAAAAGCCACATCTCTTGCAAACGCTAAAGTTTCTGCGAAGGTTGCAGGAATTGATACGACTACAGACAATACTGCCTTAAAAATCCAGAGAGACATCGGCGTTTATACAAATGTCTATGCAAAAAGTTATCTGAAAGGAACTTGGAAACTTTCTGACATCACAGGCGAAGCTGCTGTGGAAGAATAATTTTTCTAAAAAAAGATGACAAAAAAGTCCGTTTTTATAGCGGACTTTTTTGTTTTAAAGTCAGAACATAGCAATCTGAAGTCCGATATTTAATGATGTGTAAAATCCTGATGAGCCGTATTTCTGGTCTGTCATGACAATTTTTGCATTGTAATAGTCTGAATAAAGATTTCCTTTTATAGTTTTCATGTAAAGAACATCAATCGCTGAAGATATTGCGATTTTTTTATTCAAAAAGTATCTGAATTTAAGGCACATTTTATATGATGCCATAGACGCGTATTGAAACCCTCTGAGATAAAATCCGCTTGAAGAGTCCAGATGATGGTCAGACGCGAAAACTAATGTAAAAGGCGAGGCATAACAGCTGAACTGGACGTTTGTTTTTTCATTTGCGCTGAAAAGTGAATTGAAACCTATGAAGATAAAAAAACTGTTCCGTAAATACTGGATTCCATGGACTTTTACTTCTTTTGCGTTTTCGTCATTCCAAGGAACTGTTTTTCCTGTCAGGCTGTAGTTTGAGTTTCCATACCAGCCGTAGCCGTTTTTTGATTCAAATGAATTGTATATATCGGTTATGTCTATAGAAGGTCCAAAATTTAATTTTTCTGTGATATTGAACAAATAATAAAGTGAGATTTTTAAATTGCTGTTTATTCTTGAATGATTTTCGTGTTTTGAATAATTATAATTTATTTCATTCTCATTCCAGTCGAAGTCATGCATAGAGCCGCATTTTACAGGAAGAGAAATGTTTATGCTGGAATCAAAATGCAATTTATTATGGTTTCCGAAAATGCCGTAGCCCAATGTCCAAAGAGGAGATGTTTTCCATTCAAGAAGACTGCATCTGTAGCCTTCCGAAGCAAATACAGATTCATCTAGTTTTGCAAATTGTATTCCAATGTTCGGTTCTGATGAAAAACTAAAATTGGCTTTTGCAAAAAACGGCGAAAATAATAATATAAAAACAGTCAATATAGAATTTTTTTTCATTTTTTTCATTTTATCGTGATAAAATTTTTATAACAATAAAAAAATCCGATTCTGTTCAGAACCGGATTTTAATGCATGAAAGAAGTCTTTTATTATTTCTGGAAACCTGGGTCGTCAGTCATTATCGGTACTGTTGGCTCTTCTGTGGTTTCACTGACAGTTTCTTCCGAATCCTTGTTTCCTTTTGCAAAAATGCTTCCGCAAACCAGCACTGCAAAAACAGATACAAATGCAATTTTCTTTACAAGCTTCATAATTCCACCTCTTGAAAAGTTTTATATACATTGAGTATAACACTTTTTTACGGGTTGCGTTACAAAAATCTTTCCTTGAAAATGCGGTTTTGTTTTTTCAAGAAAATGCTTTGAGTTTTCAACTGCGTTCCGCTTCTTTCGCCTCGTTCTTATAGCCGGGAATTTTTGCTATTTGGTGAGCCGATAGCAGGAACTGAATCGACTGCATTGTCAGTAATGTGCTTTTTCTTGAATTTGAGCCGCCTTGAGTTTTTCGATTTCTGCACGAAGCCGTTTGTTTTCGTCCATTTGTGCTTGCAGGATTTTTTCGTCCTCGGCTTTCTGCTGGGCTTTTCCTTCTTCGTAGGCTTCCTGTTTTTTGACGCGGATATCTGTGTCGTAGTCGTAATCAGCGATAAGCATGTTTTACTCCGTCGGAAAGCCTAAAAATCGCTTTCGCGATTTTCTTAACGGCTTGC
>CAZSHF010000106.1:0-4962 GCA_964606655.1 uncultured Treponema sp. | reverse complement strand
AAAATTGTCATTGCTTGCGCTTGCAGTTTCTATGACTGCTTCCGTTATGGTTCTTGCCTCTTGCGACAAGAAAGAAAAACTGAACCTTTACACATGGACTTACTACACTCCTAAGCCTGTAATCGAATCGTTTGAGAAAGACTTCAACTGCAAAGTGATTGTGACAGAATACGACTCCAACGAGACAATGTTCAACAAGCTTGTGAACGGCGGAGCGAAAAGCTTTGACATCGTGGTCCCAAGCCAGGATTATGTATCGATTCTGATGAAAAGAGGAATGCTTCAGCCGATTGTCCAGGAGAAATTCACAAACAGGGACAAAATAAATCCAGAAGTACTTGAAAAAATAACTTACGATTCTGCAATGATTTACGCAGTTCCTTACTACTACGGAGCGGCAGGAATCAGCGTGAACAGGAAAAAAGTTCCAGACGGAAACTATGAAAGAACCTGGAATATTTTTTCGGACAGCCAGTTCAAAGGACACGCGAGCATGATGGACGACTACCGCGAAGTCCTTGGAGACGCGCTTAAATACAGCGGATTCCATGTATCAAGCACAAACGAACATGAGCTTGACATCGCTGTGAATTTAATCAGAAATTCCTGGCTTCCCAACATCGTGAAATTCGACGCGGAAGGATTCGGGAAAGATTTCGCGCGCGGAGATTTGTGGCTCTGCCACGGATACGCGGAAGTTATTTACGGAGAAGTTCCTGAATCGGAATGGAGCGACACAATCGATTTCTTTATTCCTGAAGACGGAGGAGCGTCTTATCTGGACAGTTTCTGCATACTTGAAAATTCAAAGAAAGCGGAGCTTGCGACAGAATTCATAAACTATATCCATAAGCCTGAAAACTACGCTCAGTTCCTTGATTTTTTCAGGTTTCCGTCCTATGTGAACCTTGAGGCGACAAAATTCAGGAAAACTGTTCCTCTGTATTCCTCAGAATCAATGAAAAACTGCGAGCTTAAGGACGACATCGGAAACTTTATGGCGACTTACTATTCAAAATGGGAAAAGCTCAGGCTTCAGACAAACTGAGGTTTTACTGAAACGATTTTCCGGAAGCTTTTTCCGGAAAAGAAATCAGCCATGCCTGTAAAAAACGGACAGAATTTCCGGACAGAAAGCGTGGACACAATTTATAACCACGATTTATAGACATAACCGGCGGTAAAATTTTGACAAAAGCAGAATGTGATAATAGAATTACAGTCATGGAAGTTCTCGACTTTATGTCGATTCTGAATGCTTTTTCAAGTCCGATTCTTGTCGCAAAGCCTATAAAAAATGAAAACCGAACAGAGGACTTTGAGCTTGCATTTTTCAACGACGCGTTCACAAAACAGATAAATTCTTCTCTTCTCGGCTTTCGTTATTATCACGAATTCAAAGATTACCTTTCGCCTGATGTTCCATGGCTGGACATCGCGGACAAAGTCCTGAATAATATTCCCTGCGAGCCTTTGGCTTATTACTCTGAAATCTCTGAATCGTGGTTCAGGCTTGAAGTTCGGAAATCAGCCGGCGATTATCTTGTCATAAACCTTGAAAACATCTCAAAAGAAAAAGAGCAGGACAGAAAACTCACGGAAACCGCGTACCACGACAGCCTTACAGGACTTTACAACAGAAACCGTTTCACTGAAGACTTCAAAGGCTTTCTTGAGAACGCGGAATTCAACGGAACTAAAATCGCGCTTATCCTGATAGACATCGACAACATGAAGAACATAAACGACCTGAAAGGACTTTCCGCAGGCGATGAGATTCTGAAACGGACAGCCGGAATTCTAGGACGCTTCAATCCCCAGAAAATCACTTCATACAGATTCGGCGGAGACGAGTTTCTTGTCGTCGCGCACAATGTCGCTTCCCTGGATTCAGTTGTGAACATAGCAGACACGGTTTTTGAAAGCCTTTCGCTTGAAGAAATCGATGTTTCAGGCGGAATCTCGGTTTTTCCTGACAACACTGAATCCGGCGAAGACCTTCTGCGATTCACAGACATCGCGATGCAGTACGCGAAAAAAGGCGGGAAAAAGCAGTTCATGTTCTTTGAGCCTGAAATGCAGCGCGTCTTTGTGCAGAAACTCGATATGCAGTCAAAGATGAGCTCCGCTGTGATGGAAAGCAGCTTTTACCTTGAATACCAGCCGCAGTTCGACATAAAGACAGGAATTCTCCGCGGATTTGAAGCGCTTATCCGGTGGAAAGACAAGGAAAAAGGAATAATCGGGCCTGCGGTTTTCATTCCTATGGCGGAAGAGACTGGTCTTATACTTCCGATCGGAACTTGGGTTTTGAACACAGCGTTCATGACGCTAAAGCATTGGCAGGAAAAATACGGATTCAGCGGAGTTGTCTCGGTGAACATTTCTCCAATGCAGCTGAAAACTCCGACTTTCATCGACGACATAAAGATTCTTCTTGAAAAGCACAGCGTAAATCCTTCAAGCGTTGAGATTGAGATAACAGAAGGAATTATGATTGACGACATGGACGACGCGATTTCCAAGATGAGGCAGCTGAAATTGCTCGGATTCAAGCTTTCGCTCGACGATTTCGGGACCGGCTATTCTTCGCTAAGTTATCTCCAGATGCTTCCGCTTGACACTTTGAAAATCGACAAGTCGTTTATAAACGGAATCACAGACAAAGACGGAGTCCAGGCGAACATCACGAACGCGATAATCACGATGGTTTCAAAAATGGGTCTTGAGACAATCGCGGAAGGCGTTGAAAAGCCTGAGCAGCTTAAAATCCTTAAAGAATACAACTGCCACATCGTTCAAGGCTACCTGCGCGGAAAACCTATGCCGGTCGCCCGATGCGAAAAATATCTTTCCGGCGACAAATCCGCTCTTCTCACAATCTGAATCTGAGAAAACGAAGCGGCCCGCGGAAATTCACTGAATATAGAATCATTGCTTTTTTTCTGATAGAATAATGCGTCTGGAAAGATTCAAGTTTTTATCGCTTTCCGGACTTTTTATTTCACTTTCTAGGATTATCTATAACTATGTCAGACGCAAAAATTGAACTAAAAAACCTTGTCTTTGAAGCATTGAACTCTTTGATTTCAGAAAAAAGTCTTCAAGAAGAAATCTCAAAAGATAAAATCGCGGTCGAAACTCCGCCTAAACCTGAAATGGGAGACCTTGGAGTTCCGATGTTCGTGTTCGCCAAAACGCTCAGAATGGCTCCTCCTATGATTGCAGAAAAAACCGCAGAAATCATAAACGGAAAATTCAGCGGAAAAGCGAAGGAAATCGGCGAGATTTTTCCTGTCGGACCTTATGTGAACGCAAAGCTGAACAAGGCGGACGCCGCGGCTGAAATCCTAAGCAGGATTAAAAAACAAGGCGAAGACTACGGAAGCCTGGACAAAGACGAAAAAAGGCCTCTTGAAGGCAAAAAAGTCATGATTGAGTTCTCCGCCCCGAACACGAACAAGCCTCTTCATCTTGGTCATCTAAGGAACGACGCGCTGGGAGAGTCGGTTTCGCGGATTCTAAAAAAAGCGGGTGCGGAAGTCTACAAAGTCGACCTTGTGAACGACCGCGGAGTGCATATCTGCAAGTCGATGCTTGCCTACAGGCTTTTCCATGAGAAAAACGGAGACACGCCTGAAAAACTCGGAATGAAAGGCGACCATTTTGTAGGCCAGTGTTATGTGGAGTTCGACAAATATCTTAAAGGCGAAAAAGACAAGCCGGAAACCGCGCATCCTGAAGCGAACGCCCAGGCGGAAGAAATGCTTGTAAAATGGGAAAACAGAGATGCGGAAATCCGTTCTCTCTGGAAAAAAATGAACAGCTGGACAATCGACGGAATAAAAGAGACTTACAGACGGACGGGAATCTCTTTTGACAAATTCTATTTTGAAAGCGAGACTTACCTTAAAGGAAAGGACGAGATTCTGAAAGGTCTTGAAAAAGGAGTTTTCTTTAAAGCCGAAGACGGTTCAGTCAGAATCGATGTGACAGATGTGGTCGGAACAGGAAAAGACGAGGAAAACCACGAGAAAATTCTTTTAAGAAAAGACGGAACTTCTGTATATATGACACAGGACATAGGAACTGCGATAAGCCGGCACAACGACTGGGCATTCAACCAGCTGGTCTACGTTGTCGCAAGCGAGCAGATTTATCACTTCAAGATTCTGTTCTACATTCTTAAAAAACTCGGATTCGAGTGGGCGGAAAACCTTTATCATCTGAGCTACGGACTTGTGAATCTTCCGAGCGGACGGATGAAAAGCCGGGAAGGAACAGTTGTAGACGCGGACGATTTGCTGGACGAGCTTCACGCGGACGCGCTTTCGGCAATCAGGGAAAAAGGACGCGACTGCGAAGTGGAAGACGCTGATGAAGTCGCTGAAAAAGTCGCGCTTTCCGCCCTTCACTATTATCTTCTTCAGGTCACGCCGAAAAAAGATATGCTTTTCAATCCAGAAGAATCGCTTAGCTTCAACGGAAACACAGGACCTTATCTTCAGTATGTGGGGGCAAGAATCAACTCGATTCTTGCGAAAGCGAAGGAAAGCGGACTCAATGCGGAAAACGCGGATGTCTCGCTTCTTAAAGAGGCGGAAGAATGGGAACTTATAAAATCACTGGATGATTTTCCGGAAACTGTCACAAAAAGCGCGGAGAACTTTGACCCGAGCCTTATGACAAGCTATCTTTATGAAGTCTCAAAGAATTTCAGCAAATTCTACCAGAGCTGTTCTATTGTGAACGCAAAAACGCCGGAACTGAAAAAAGCTCGGCTTTTCCTTGCGGAATGCACTCTGACTGTGATGAAAAACGCGATGAGCCTTGTCTTAGTCCCGTTCCTTGAAAAAATGTAGAACCTCAAATGTCGACTTTTATGAATAAATAGTCCAAATGTCGATTTTCTTTGCAAACAATAAAAAATGCACGTAGGCAAGGTTCCGATTTGAAAAACAA
>CAZSHF010000105.1:0-4985 GCA_964606655.1 uncultured Treponema sp. | reverse complement strand
AAGGATTTGCCCAAGGAGCATTGTTTGTCCGCGACGCGAAGAAGCAGGGTTTTGAGGAAGGTTTCGCTCAAGGCTCACGGCTTGCTAAAAAAGCAGAAAAACAGGGTTTTGAGGAAGGCATCGCACAACAAAAAGCCGAAGACGATAAAATACTGCAAGAAGAACGTTCTAAGTTTGCCGACATAACCGCACAAAAAGACGCGGAAAACAAACGCCTTCTTGAAGAGATTTCTGAATTGAAATCAAAACTGAAATCCTGATATTTTTTGATATAAATTAAATTGTCAAAGAACTGAATGTTTTATACATAATTAGAAGCGGATTTTTTGTTGCGCTTGAAATGCCGTTTTCAAAACGAAGCAAGTTACACACAAAAGGCGGCTCGTTACTTGTGCATTGAGCCGCCTTTAGTATTGCCCGATTTGTTTGCAATTTTTGCGTTCAAGTTCGGGCAATATTTTTACCCACAAGACTGCGCAGGTTTTTCAGATGTTAATTTGATGTGACCTTCACATATACACCAGTGTTTTTGTTTGTTACTGTAAATGTGTACGTTTTGCCTGAAGCAAGGTCAATTTCTGCTCGGGTTGGCTCATTGTTGTGATTAAGAGGACCTACTTCACTACCAACAGAAAGTGTATAAGTGTTTGCAAGTTCATAACGGTCGCTCCAGTCTTTATCAGCTGGAATAATTGCAAATTTATAACCTTTCATTTCAGCAGTTGGAGAAATAGTCCAACTCCAAGTGTGGTCATCGATTTTTGTAATTTTATCAATATCATAAGCTGTCCAGCTATCTGTGTACCAACCTTTCACGAAATAATCAGTGATGATGTCTTTTTTGGAGAATGTCAAAAGATTTTCAATATTGCTGTCTTTTGAAGATGTTTCGATGTACGCATCTACAAGACTACCAGAATCGTCCAACTCGTAAACAGCGATTACATGTTTTCCTGCAAATTCTGAAGTCTGATATGTTGGAGTTGTTCCTTCAAGAACTTTTGACGCATCATCCCAGAAGCCACCATCGCTTTGAGGATTTAAAACTTGCATATCAAGAGCAAATGTGCTTTTGTTAGGGTGATATTCAAATGGACCTACATAATATGCATCATCACTAAAGATATAATCTGTTGAGGTGATTTTGTTTTTTGTGTCTGCATCCCATTTGTTGATTCCCATAGCATCAAACCAGTTAGAGCAGAAAGCAAGGTAACCGGCAGCATTAAAACTTGGTGCATTTACAACTTTAATGGCATCTACATAGATTATTGACCGTTCCGCTTCCGGGTCAGCCTTTGAGACATTTGATGTATCAAGTGCTTTAACATCAATCGTAAGCTCAACATCATAGTTTCCGATTGTGTATTTCGGGAACATGAAGTTTAAGTCACCTGTTCCGCCGGAACGGCTTACTGAAGATTCAAGGAATCGCACGCCATTTTCTTTCAAGTCACTCGGCGCGACTATTACAAATTCCGGTCCGCACCCTGCTCCATAAGTACGATATGCAATATAAGAAACATCTGCGCCATAGAAAGTCCAGGAAACTTTTCCGCCCGTAACAGTTTGTGTAAATTTCTCGGCATAATACCAATGGTTACCTAAATCACCATCTGTTTCTCCGATGCTAGAACCGCCAAGAACAAGCTTCTGACCTTCATTCTCATCAACATTTGTGAAAGTGACTGTAAATTTCTGATTTGTTCCGGCTTTTGCAGAAGTCTTGATTTCAACGCCTTTTGGCAATGAATCGGCAGTTGCAGTCTGAATATCAAACTTCATCTGATACATTGTGATGTTAATCGGTTCACTTACATTTCCTGCCAATGCGAATGTTCCTACACCGTCGGCTACGTTTACTGTTACCCAGCGGCTTATAAGGTCGGCGTCTTTTGTACCGGCTTCGCTTGTCGGAACGGAAATCTTTGCGTTTTCTGTCTTTGTGCCGTCGCTTGAAATCACTTTGATTGTGTCGCTTCCGACCTGAAGATAACATTCAATGCTAGACGCGCTGAACGCTGTATAGTCATCTGCGTCGCCGTTAGCGTTGAAGTAATCAACTGCCATTTTGTCGCCGTCGTACAGCTTTGCCTCGTCCAGTTTGATGTAGACTGTTCCAGACTGATGTCCGACTGTTTCTCCGCTGGCGTTTGTGTAAGAATCCGCGACAGTTCCTGTCACGTAGTCAACATCGCTTTTGTCGCCGTTTTCGTCAACTGCGACTACTTTCAAAGCGACATTTGCTCCGTTGTAGCCTGCGTCAAGTCCGCTTACATACAGACCCGCGACATTGAACGCGTTGCGCGCAGTTGTGTCGTTCAAATAATCCAGCTGGTTTTTACAACCGGCCGCAAGAAGAAGAGCGGCGGTCGCTGTTATGCCAGCAAGGATTTTACTAAATCTTTTAATCATCTGTCTCCTCCTTATTTAGCCGCTACATTGTATGTTTCTGTAGCAGGGTCGAAAGTGATTACATAAGTGCCAACAGTCGGAAGAACAGTCTGAAGCGTGCCGTCGGTTCCGTTGTCCATTGTTTTTGCAAAATTCGCCTGTGTGTCAGCATCAGCAGACTGAACGCCTTTTACATCCGCCGCATATTTAAGTGTATAACTGGCACCTTTTGTGATTTCAAATCTCTGGTTCTTCTTTTCTGTTTCAACTTCGATTGAGTATTTTCCGGAAGAAGCATCGTAAGTCATAAGTGTCAGCGCTGTTTTGTCGTGAGCATTCCATTCGTCTGCGTCACCCCAGCAGCAGTAATACTGAACAAGCTCCGGATAATCTTTGTCATATTTCATTTCACAGCTTGTCACGACAAAAGCCATGGAAATCAATGCCAAAATGCCGAATATAAATTTTTTCATCTAAGTTCTCCTTGATAATGATTAGAGATCCCAATGGAGACCGACTCTGACAGCGTAACTGTCTTTGTAGTCATCCACACCGTCTTTTGTGATGTAGTCGCTGTCGCTGCTCATCTTGAATGCAGTAGGTCCATCGCCGAACGCCTGGTAAGGGTCCATTGCGTACAGGAACTGGCAGTAAGCAGTCGGACGGGCAAGAACAGGAATCTTCTTGCTTGCGCCAAGGAAGAATCCTACAGGATTGTTCGGAGCGTCTGCGCCTTCCCATGCTGTTCTTACACCTACACCAGCATGAACTGTGTAGTCGCCAGCGAACATCAGCTGAGAAATCAGAGTGTTGAAAAGATGTTTCTCGTTTGTGTTGTCAAAACCGTAAAGGAACGAAGCGGATTTGATTATGTCGTTCTCGAATGTCTGCTCGTATTTCAAGCCGCCCCGCTCAACAGCAAACTGAGACTCTGTGTTTCCTCGCTTGAAGTTGTCGATTGTGTTGTAAGTGAGTTCTGCTTCTCCCTGAATTGTCGCAGGAATCCAGAAAAGTTCGTTCAAGTCAAGACTGAAATATGGTTTTCCGTAAATCGCGATGTTGTCCTTGTCTGTATACGGAAGTTCAGCATCATTTTTGTCCAGAACCATTGTAACTTCAGGCTGAAGTCCAATCTTTACTCCGTCGCGGACAGTTGCGTTTACATCAAGCCATGCTTTCATGTGGTTTCTGTCGCCGAGCTGGTCGCTTATGTTTGTGTGGTCGTCAGCTCCGTCTTCAACATACATCATGCTTGCCTGTGAACCGCGGAATCGTCCTCCGAGTGTAGCCTCGATGAATTCGCTTGAGAATTTCACCTGAACATTCGCGGCCATATTTGTAAGTCCGGATGCGTCTGAATCAACTTCTCCTACATCTGATGTCGCAGGAATGTATTTGCTTACATAAGTCACGCCGTCAACTCTTGAAAGGTCGCCGTCGCCGTAAAGATTCGCAAGGTAGTTCGCCTTGACTGTAACAGGCCCGAAGATTCCTTTGTAGCCTGCGATGAAGTCCTGTTCGTAGCAATGTCCGAAAATCGTGTCCCAGGTTTTTCCGAGCGCAGTGTTGTACTGGAAGTCGAAATTAAGCTCTTTTCCAGCGTTCACATTCACCCAGCCGAAGAAACCGTACTGAGAGCCTTTTCGGTCAGCCGCCTTGTTAGGAGCGAGAGCCGCTTTGATTTCAACAGGTCCAATCTGCTGAAGCTTCTGTCCAAGCTCAAAGTAGTTGAATCCGCCGACATCCTCGTAGCCTGCTTCCCATTCCTTGTCGACTGTAATCCAGTCGTTGATATTGTGAGGCGGAAGCTTTGCGTACTTGTAGCCAGTTGTCCAGTCAACATAGTTCGTTGTGATTCCGAATTTGAAGTGTCCAAGGTAAGTTCCGGCTTTCTTTTCACCGTTCAGTTCGTGCATAGGAGCGAAAAGAAGGTCAAGCCCGAAATCCTGAAGTCCGTCTGTCCATGAAAGTTCGTTCTGCTTGTAGAGATTCTCAAAAGAATCCTGCTCAGCAGTAGCGATTTCAAAATATACAGGAACATTAGGAAGAGCATCGCCGGTCACTTTGAAGTACGATTTTAGATTAACGCCGGCAGAAACCAGACCTTTGTCGATTTCCTGCGCTGTGTCCTCGTGTGTCTGGAACTTCATCTGGTAGCCGAGCATAGACCAAGTCAAGAATTTGAGACCTGATTTTGCTGTTGTCTGACCGCCAGCAAGCGAGTCCAGTTCAGCAAGAGAGTTCTTTCCGCCGAATCCGTCGTCGACAAAGTCAGGAGCCTTGAGGTCTGTAGTCCAGTTTCCGTCCGAGATGAACTTGTAGCGGACTGTAGTTCCCGCAGGGAATACCTTTGTGAGCGTAAAGCCGTTGTCGACTTTTGTCATAGCAAGAGCTCCGTTCTGCCAGTTCGTGAAGTCGCCGGCAAGAAGAACCTCTGAAGCCCGAGGGTTTCCGTAGAAGAATGTTGCTTCCACGTTACCATCGTCAAGCTTTTTCGCAGTGATGTCAGCGAACAGCATGCCCGCTGACAAGCACAGGAAAAGGGAGATGAAAGCGAATGATTTTTTCATCAAATTCCTCCAGTTTGTGTT
>CAZSHF010000104.1:0-5139 GCA_964606655.1 uncultured Treponema sp. | reverse complement strand
GAACACGGACGCGAAATATGCCGAAGAGACAAAATTTGTGAATATCTACAGGAACACCGTCGCGGCAAAGGACGGAAACTTTCACATTGTCCTTTCGCTCTACACTCTTCGTCCGTCTGTCATCTTTTATTACGCGCGTTTTTCATTCACCGCGGTCCTTGTGTCGACAATTTTCTCTGTGGTCCTGATTTTTTACTACACTCTGACAAGCAAAAAACCAGATGAAAAAGATGAAAAATCCGGCATTCTGGATGAAAACGGAAACAAAGATTTTTCTGAATACGGAAGCCCTGAAACAAACAGAAGCCAGGAGACTTTTTCAGACACAAACGGAAATGAAAAACTGAATAATCCAGAAAACGCGGAAGAAAATCCGGAGAACGCGGAAGAAAGCGCAAGTGAAGCCGTGAATGAAAATTCTGCTGCCGCTGAAAAAACTCTTCCTGAAAAAACAGACTTCCATTCCTCCGCCGAAAACGATGAAAAACCGGATTCCGAAAACGGGAATATCCTTTCATATCAGATTCCGAAAGTTCCTTTTTCTGAAAACGAGGCGGAAAACATATTCTCTTCAAAAACAGGGCTCGGCAAAGAAAGCCAGATAAAAACGCGGCTTGACTCTGAGCTTATCCAGGCGGCTTCCGACGAGCAGGATCTTTCTCTTGTCGCTTTAAGAATTCCCGGGCTTGAACCTGAAACCCCGCTTTCAAAAAACATTTCAAGCCTTCTTCTTGAAGATTCTTCCAGAAACCTTGTGTTTGAACGGGCCAGAGACGGATTTTTTGTGATTCAGAAAGACAAGGAAATCGAAAAGGCTGAGGAAGAAGCGGAGAATCTTCTTGGAAAAATAAACGCTGTGATTTCAGGAACAGGAATGAAATGCTTCATGGGAATTTCAAGCAGAAACACAAGGATTCTTTCAAGCGAGCGGCTCATAAAAGAAGCAGAAGAGGCCTTGAAACATTCAGAGGAAGACCAGGAAAGCCCGATAACCGCTTTCCATGTTGACATAGAAAAATACAGGGAATTTATAAGCCAAGGCTAGTCAGTTTTTTCCGAACTTCCGCTTTCTTCAGAACTGCTTTCAGAGCTCTCCGCAGAACTTTTTTCAGAGTCAGGCTCAAGGCTTGATTTATGCTCTTCAAGCTTTTTCTCGAACTCGGAAATATTCTTGTTGTCAGGGAATTTCTCTTTCAGAAGAGCGGTTTTTGTCTCCGCCTCAGTGTAGTTTTCCGCCGCGAAAAGAACGCTTATGAAATTCACAAGGACATCCGAATTGTCGGGGTTTTCTTCCCAAAGCTCAGAATAAGTACTTTCAGCATCCGAGACTTCTCCGCTCATCGCCTGAAGATAAGCGACAGACATTTTCAGGCTGAGATTATCTTTGTCGCGCGAAAGAAGAGCCTCGTAAATCTCAAGAGCGTCCGCGTATTTTCTGTTCAAGGCGTAGCACCGTCCGAGCTTGTAGCTTGCGGTCCAGTAAAGTTTCCTGTTTTTTCTTGCAAGAGTGTAATACTCCGCGGCCTTGTCGTATTTTTCAAGGTCATTGTACGCGTCCGCAATCGTCATGTATTCAGCATAAATGGACGAACGCCTGGCTTCACTTTCTCCGGGAACAGGAAGATGAACGGAAGTCGCGCATGAGAAAAAACACGGAAAAAACACAAAAGAGAAAAAAACAAATGCGGCTGAAAACACAGCGAACCTGAAACTCTTCATTCTGTCTTTGTCCTGTTTTATCCCAAAACTGTCTTTTCGATTTCAAAAAGCTGCGAACGGTAAAGGCAGGAAATATTGTGTCCGTAATCCGCGATAAGCTGGATTATGTTCCTTGAATGGTCTTTCTTGTCAGTCCCGTTCAGCCTGTCGCCCGCATCGCCTAGCCCCGGCATAATGTATGCTTTTTCATTCATGACAGGATCAAGCCACAAAGTGTAGCAGGTGCAGTTTTCCAGAGCGCGCGTCACGCGGATGCTTCCTTTCAATGTGGAAATCGTGTTGAAGAATGTGATGGACTTAGGCTTTACGCCCTGGTTTTTCAGGTATTTCACGACTGTCACAAGAGAGCCGCCTGTCGCGTTCATCGGGTCTGCGAAAATCAAGTCCTTTCCGTCAAGTTTCTCAAGGTCAAAGAAAGATTTTTTAAGGTCAAGGATATATTCCATGTCCGCCTCGTTTTTTGTGTCGTTTCTGCTGATTTTAAATAGGGCGAACGGAGTTATGTATCCGTGCGAAGAATACTCTTCAATCTCTTTTGAAATAATCATAGAAGGCAAAAGCGCTCCGCGGAGCATGACGCACATGACTGTGTTCTCGATTTTTTCGTCAATGTCAGGAATTTTATGGACAGCGTAGTTCTGGACAGGAAAATCGACAGGAGTTTTCACGATGATGTGCCCTTTTCTGCTTGAATGTTTGTCGGTGTAGGCCATCCTGAAAAGCATTTCATTCGCCCGCTGGCTGTAATACATGAATTCCTGATGGTCAGTTTTCACATCGCGGAGCTTTGAGATGACACGGCTCGCTTCCGCGTGAGCGCCTTCTTCAGTCTCAAAAGAATAGACTTTTATATTCGGATGGCTTGAGCAGATTTCCTGCATCTCGTGGCCCATTTTGTCGTAGCCTTCAATGATTTTTTCCTTGTCCATCGGATCAAAATATCTCATTGTATCCTTGAACATTCTGTCAAGCTGTGAAAGCTCCTTGTGGTCGTCTTCTGTAAGATAACCGTCCAGGTCCTCTGCCTTCAAAATAATTCTGTCTTCCTGCATTCTTGCGCTCCTTCTCGCCTTATTTTTTTATGACCAAAAGCCTGTAAAGATGTTCCTTTCCGATTTTTATGTTCGATATTTTCAGGTGCGCCGGACTTTCAAGGACAAGATCCGAATCTGTAAGCCCGAAAGCAAGCGAAAGAGCTCCTTTTGCGGCAGGAACAAGACGCGGATCCAGAAAATCAAACTCAAGGCTCATCACATACTGTTCCTTGAAAGCAGAGTCCTGAGCCATAGTTCCGCATACATAAGAAAGCTTCAGGTTCAGGTTCGCGCCTGTAAGCATAGTAAGAAAACTTGAAGGATTTGTCGCGTAAAATTTCAGTGAAGAGTCCTCATCGTCTTTCACTTTCAGAAAATCATAGATTCCGTCCGGAAGAGGAAAAGGATTCTCATATCCTGTGGCGGCGGCTTTTCCGTGGAAAACCTCAAGCATTCCCGGAACATTTCGCCCGAGAAAAGCGATGTAAGGTTCTGGAACTGCAATCTCGATTCCGTCCTTTGAATAGACTGGATAGGAAAAACTGCTTCCGTCCGCGTTCTCTATCTTGTTTTCATGAATTTCAAATCCGTTCCTCTTTGTGAATACCTTGCTCACCGCGATTTTCGGAAAATCCACAAGCGCGGAAATCTGAAACTCTGCGCTTCTTCTTGCGCGCACAAGCCCGACATACAGAACTCTGATTCTTTCCGCAATGCCAAGCGCGTCGTCCTGGCTTATTCCGCCGACATTCATCTGAATCAGAGAAGAGACAAGGTTCGGGTCGGCTTTTTCAGGAATCGCCATGAAAATCTGGTTTTTGCTGTCAATCAGATCGAGAGGTTCAACATAATTCAAAGAAATCTGGTTCGTTTTGCATGAAAAAAAAACGAGCGCAAAAAACAAAATGAACAGTGGTTGTGGTTTCGACAGGCTCAACCACCGTTTTGCAAAAGCAAACCAACAAGAATTACGCTTTTTCAATAGAAATACTCCATTTTTTGTCGTCGGCTTCTACTTCTGTTGCATCAGAAATAGAAGAAACAAAACTTGCAGAAGTTGCCAATGTTTCAGAGCAGACAAAATCTTTAAACATTTCAAACGCTGCTTTTAATTCGTCGTCGCCAGAAACTTTTAAACTGATTCTATCTGTAACGTTTAAGCCGCTTTCTTTTCTAAGATTTTGAATTCCGCGAATTAAGTCGCGAACATAGCCTTCTTTTTTAAGTTCGTCCGTAATTTTAGAATCAAGACCAACAGTTAAAGTTCCTTCGTTCAAAACTTTAAGTCCGTCTTTTTCAAGTCGTTCAACAATAATTTTAGAAGAATCAAGTTCAACATTAGTTCCGTCTACATCAATAGAAAGATTTCTTCCTTCCAAAATTGACTGAATTTGTTCAGACGTAAGATTTTGAATAATGCTTGCCGCAGCCTTCATTTTTGGTCCAAGTTCTTTTCCTAAAACCTTAAAGTTTGCCTTGCATTTGTATTCAACAAGTTCGTCTTCCCTGTCGTGAAATTCAACTTTTTTAACGTTCAGTTCTTCGCGGATTGTGTCTTCCATTTCGCAAAGAACGTTCTTTTCGTTTTCGTTTCGCGTAACCAAAGCAACAGATGCAAGCGGCTGTCGGTTTTTAAGATTGAACGTATTTCTTAAAGAATGTCCCATAGAAACCGCTTTTTGAACAGTTGCCATCTTAAACTCAAGTTCTTCGTTGTGCCACTTTTCGTTATAAACTGGATAATCAGAAAGATGAACAGATTCTTTATCTTCAGATGTTTTAAGATTCTGCCACATTTCTTCTGTAATAAACGGAATAAAAGGAGCGGCAACTTGGCTAAACGTTTTTAACGCAATGTAAAGTGCTTCGTACGCTTCTTTTTTGTCTGCATCGTTTTCTGACTTCCAGAAACGTCTGCGACTTCGGCGAATGTACCAGTTGTTCATTTCGTCAATAAACTTAACGATTGGGTCAACGGCTCCGCTTAAATCGTAGTCGTCAAGACCAGCAGTTACATCTTTTATAAGTTTTTGCGTAATAGACAAAAGCCAAGCATCCAGCGGATTCGAAGGCAATTTTTTGTCGAACAAATGTCCGTCCGGCTGAATTTTATCGATATTTGCATACGTCACAAAGAAACTGTAAGAGTTCCAGAGCGGTAAAATTATGTTTTTAATAACTTCGCGCACTCCGTCGTCGCTGTAACGTAAATCGTCCGCTTTTACAACCGGCGAATGAATTAAGAAAAGACGAAGCGCGTCCGCGCCAAATTTATTTATTGCTTCAACTGGATCTGTATAGTTTCTAAGCGACTTAGACATTTTTCGACCGTCAGAAGCCAAAACAAGTCCGTTTACAATGCAGTTTTGGAACGCAGGCTTATCAA
>CAZSHF010000103.1:0-5270 GCA_964606655.1 uncultured Treponema sp. | reverse complement strand
GCAAAGCCGCAAAAGTTGAACCGCTTTTAAAACTTAAACTAAAAGACGGAAAGCGCACCTTCCCGCGACTTGCAGATTCAGAGCAGCTTCGATTAGCGCGCGAAAACATGCAAAAACAGCTTGCAAGCCTAGACGCAAGTTACAAACGAATCTTAAATCCGCACATTTACAAAGTTTCGCTGACAGAAGAGCTTAAAAACCTTAAGACTGATTTCATCAAAGCGAACATCGAATAAACAGCCTTGAAACTTCATTTTTTCGGAAGATATTCATAGTTCACATTGAAAATCGAGTCAAAAAGATGTCTTTTCAGGACAGGACTGTTTTCAGTTAAATCCGCGATTTTTTTTCTTGCGGATTTTCTTGTGCTGTTCGACTGGTAATTGCATGTGCAGGTCCATCCGTAAAACCCTTTTTCCTTGGCGTGATTTATTATCTCGTTTTCAAATGCGTAGTAAAGAGGACGGATTATCGAGACAGGATATTTTTCGTATTTCAAGGACGGAATCATTGTGCTTAATTCGCCGCGGTGAAGAGCGTTCATCAAAAAAGTCTCAAGGACATCGTCAGCGTGGTGTCCGAGCGCGATTTTGTTGAATCCGTTTTCAACCGCGAAATTGTTCAGCTCCGTGCGCCTTTGAGTCGAGCACCAGTAGCAGTTCATTTTCTTTCCGTCTTTCAGGCGTTTTTCCACATCAATCTTTATGTTCAGAAAAGGAACTTTCCATTCGTCAAAAATAAGCCTGATGTTTTCCGGAAGAGGGCCTGAAAATTCTGTCTCAATGTGCAGAGCAAGAAAATCAAAATCTGAATCAGGACGGAGTTTCCGGAAAGCAAAATATTCAATCAGGGCGGTAGAATCTTTTCCGCCGGACGCGCCGATCAGAATCCTGTCGCCTTTTTCAATCAGATGAAAATCAAAAACCGCCTTGTCAATCACCGAAAAAAGTCTGTTCTTGTTCATAAAACCACACGAAAAAAGAAAGAATCACAAGGAATCAGAAAGCCACGAGCCGCTCACTGCGACAACATTTTCAAGTCCGCGGTAGTTTTTCTCGTTTCCGCTGTTCAGTCCGCCGGAAACAATGAATTTCACGTTCGGAAAAGGGCCTTTAAGGCTTTTAAGGAACGGGAGACCGCCTGAAGCCTCGGAAGGAAAAAACTTTAAAGTTGTAAGGCCAAAAGCAAGAGCCGCTTCGATTTCAGACGGGGTAAGAACGCCGGGATAAACAGGAATCCTGTTTTTGATGCAGAACTTCACTGTTTTCGGATTGAATCCCGGAGAAAGGATGAACTGCGCTCCTGATTTTTTCGCGCGGCGCGCGATTTCAGGATTCACAACAGTCGCCGCGCCTAAAAGAATTTCAGGGACTCCGCGGCGGACGGCTTTTATGCATTCGTCTGTCTTTTCAAAGCCGTCAAGGTTTCTGTAGGCGATTTCCATTGCAGAAATTCCGTTTTGCAGAAGTTTTTCCGCAATCCTGCACGCTTTTTCAGGCTCAAGGACAGAACAGACCGCAATCGCGCCTGCGCTTTTTATTTTACTGTCAAATTCATTCTGAATCTCTGAAAACCTCATAAAATCTCCGTGTTTTTTATATCAAAGGCGCTAACGCAAAATCCGTCCGTTCGCGTTTCCTTTCATAAGCGAAAGGACTTCCTCTTTTGAAGAAAGATTGAAGTCGCCTGAAATCGAATGTTTAAGGCAGCCTGCCGCAGCCGCAAAATCAAGAGCCTTGATTTCGCCTTCCTTTGAATCATCGAATTCCGTAAGACCGAAAATAAGTCCTGCGGCAAAAGAATCTCCTGCCCCGACACGTTCAACAATATTTTCAATATCGTAATGCGCGCTTTCGTAAAATCCGTGATTTCCGCTCAGGACCGCAGACCAGCCGTTCCTGTCCGCGCTGAAGCTTTGCCTTAAAGTCACAGCGACATATTGCGCGTTGGGAAAACTTTTTTTCACATCTTCGCAAAGAATCCTGTAGCTTTCGTCCGGCGGAAGAATGTTCTTCAAAGGAAGACCGAGGCAGTTCTGAATATCCTCTTCGTTCGCGATTAAAACATCCGCTTTTCCGGCAAGAACTTTCATCGTCTCTTTTGCAGGCTTTCCCCATTTCCAGAGCTTTTTTCTGTAGTTCAAGTCAAGGCTTACCTTGCATCCGGCTTTTTTCGCTTCGTCCATCGCGCGGACTGAAGAACGGAATGTGTTTTCAGAAACAGCAGGCGTAACTCCAGAAAGATGAAACCATTCTGAATCAGCGAAAATCTCTTTCCAGTCGTATTCGTCAGGCTCGGCAAGGGAGAAAACGCTTCCGTTCCTGTCGTAAATCACATTGCTCGACCGCTGGCACGCTCCGCTTTCAAGAAAATATATTCCGAGCCTTCCGTCTTTTTTCAAGGATTTTACTTCAACGCCGAACGAGCGCAAGGAAGATTCCGCGGCATTTCCGATTGCATTGTCTGGAAAGCCTGTCGCGAAAACAGATTTTTTTCCAAGGCACGCAAGGCTGACCGCGACATTCGCTTCGCTTCCGCCGAAAACCGCTTCAAAATAAGGTTTCTGGAAAAAGCGGTCTTTTCCTTCAGGCTTGAGCCTGAGCATAAGTTCGCCAAAAAGGACAATTTTTTTCATGTTTCAAGGATAATCTAAAATCGGACAGTTTACAATCGGATTCTGGACACGAGGGCGCGGAACAAAGACGCATTTCCGCGGAAATGCCGAAAACTTCTTTTCAGAAGCACAAACGGCATTTAAAAACGGTGATTTCGACTGGCTCAATCACCGAACGTTTGTAACGTTTATAAACCCAGCATCCAGAAAATAAAAAAGGCCGGCTTAAACCGCAAGGATTCCGAAATATCGCGCCGGAATCCTTAAAATCCGTTCAAGCCAGCCTTTTCCAGAAAAGAAAAAAAACTTAAGCGTTGATTATCCTAAGAATCTTTCCTGTGAAAAGCACAAGGATAAAGTCGATTACCCAGATAATGTTCCAGCCAAGCAAAAGACGCAAGATTCCCGCGACGTATTTCTTTTCCTGAAAACGGGTGATGAATCCGAACAGCCAGGAAGTCACAGGAATCAGCGCAAATATAATGCTGATGATTCTGCCCATTCCGAAGTAGTCTTTTCCTTTTTTGCTTTTTGCCATTTTTAGCCTCCAATAAATTTTAAACTAATTTTCATGCCGAATTTCCGATTTGTCAAGAAAATATTGAGTTTATCCTCTTGTCCGTCCGACAAAAAATCCGCCGGTTATGATAAGGACGCAGCCTAAAACCGCGAACACGAGTTCTTTTTTCGTCTTTTTTTCGCCGAGAAGGAAAACCGGCCCCAAAGTCGAGATGACCGCGCCGGTCTGCGAGAGAGGAAAACTTATCGCAAGCCCGAGATTTGTGACAGAAATCAGGAAGAACAGGTTTCCGATTCCGAATGAAAAACCTGTAAGCATATTCCTGAAAGTCGCTTTGGAAAAAGAATCTTTTCTTAGGGCAAACACAATTCCGCCCAGAAGCCAGCCGAACGCCTGGGGAAGCATGAGATATTTTCCGTCAAGCTCGCTTGCGCGCACCAGAACCGCCTGTCCGCAAAAGCCTAAAGTGGAGACGACAAGAGCGAAAATTCCTGCGCAAAGTTTTTTTGAACCGCGCGCAGTTTTGTTTTCAGGCGATTTTGCTTCGGAAGATTCGTTTTCGGACATTTTGCCTTCAGGCGGCCTGTTTTCATCCGCAAGTTTTTCAGAAGATTTATTTTCAGGCGACTTGTTTTCAGGCGATTTTGTTTCGGTGTTTTTTCCGGGAGATTTCCGTTCTTTTACAGAAGTGAAAGTGATTCCTGTGACAAGAATCACAAGAGCCGTGATTCCCAAGGCGAAATGCTCTTTTGTCTGCCATTCGCCGAAAACAAGCGCGCCCGAAAGACAGGCGCAGACAAGCTGGCTTCCTGTTGAAACCGGATAAGTCTTTGAAATTCCAAGGTTTTTCATCGCGACAAACTGGAACGCCTGACCTGTAGCCCAAAGGAAACCCGAAGATATTCCTATGAGCCAAAGAAAAGCCGACTGAATCGCGATAAATTCTTTTATTCCGAACAGGGAATAAATCACGGCGAACAGAAATCCGCCCAAAACCATTCCCAAAGTCTGCTGCCGCGCAGTTCCGCCGAGTTTTCCCGAAAGAAGACCGATTCCGCCCCAGCACAAAGCCGGAACTAAAGCCAATAAATAAGCCATTTCCCTTTCCTCAAAAAAAATTATGCGAATCCTGAAAAACCGAACATCTGTTGCTCTTGTCCAGGTTTTCAAGGTTCCCTTACGAAAATCCGTTTTTTCCGTTCGGACGTTTGCAATATCTGTAAGTAAACCAAGCGCCAATGTAACGACCTACAAATCGGCTTGCGAATGCCTTGAACTTCCATTTGAATGCGTAGATTGCCTGTTTCTTTCCTGAAAACGCTTTTTTTAAGCAATGACGGACAACTTTATCTGAAGGAAGTCCATGCTTTACTTTCTTTCTTGAACCATTCGATGCGACATTTGCAAATTCAGTTGAAACAGGTCCCGGACAAAGAGCGCAGACTTTGATTCCTTTGTCTTTAAGTTCCGCAGCAAGCGCAATTGTAAAACTTAAAACATAAGATTTTGTCGCGCCGTAAACCGCAAAATTTCCTAACGGCAAAAATGAAGCAAGACTTGCTGTGTTTATCAAAACCGAGCCTTTTTTCATGTACGGAATGCAAAATCCTGTGATTCCAGTTAAAGCTGTGCAGTTCAAATCAATCATGTCGAGTTCTTTCTGAATGTCGGTTTCTTCAAATGTTCCGTAAGTTCCAAAACCTGCGTTGTTCACAAGAAGGCTTATTTCAAGTCCGCCTTGACTTTCATCAAGATGATTTTCACATTCAAGAATTGTTGCAAAACGCATTACGCCGCTTCTGCCAGACAAGTCAATTTCGATTGCCCGTGCATGAGGAGCATTTTTTTCTTCAAGTTCGCGGGAAAGCAAATCAAGCTTATCTTTTCTTCGAGCCAAAAGCCAGATTTCATCGACTTTGACAAATTCTGAAAGAAGGAGAGCAAAATCGCGTCCCATTCCAGAAGACGCGCCTGTTACAATCGCAATTTTTTTCATTATAAGTAATCTTTACAAACGTTCTTTGATTGCAGCGATGAATTCCCAAGAGTTCAAGATTTTCTTTGCTTTTGGTTCTGCCAACGCTGCAAGGTCGCCTGTCATGTAGCCTTCTTCTATTGTAGAAAGAGTTGCTTTTT
>CAZSHF010000102.1:0-5381 GCA_964606655.1 uncultured Treponema sp. | reverse complement strand
GGCGGATTTCACGGAATGGGACACGGCGCGCTTTCTTGCACAGGAAACTTAAACGCGAAGAACAAAGTTGCAAATCTTATGCCTGGCGTTCAGCATTTTCCGTATCCAGACACATATAGAAATCATTTTGGCTTAAAAGGCCAAGCGGCAATTGACGCAGCATGCGCTTATTTTGAATCTACATTAAAAGACCCGGAAAGCGGAATTACAAAGCCAGCCGCAGTTATTATTGAACCAATTCAAGGCGAAGGCGGAGTAAATCCTGCGCCAGTTAAATTTTTGCAAACTGTTCGTCGCGTTACAAAAGAATTAGACATTCCGCTAATTGTAGACGAAATTCAATGCGGAATTGGACGAAGCGGAAAACTTTTTGCTTTTGAATACGCAGACATTGTTCCAGACGTAATTTTAGTTTCTAAAGCGATTGGCGGAAGTCAGCCGCTTTCTATTGTAATTTACAACAAAAAACTAGATGTTTGGGCTCCGGGCGCACATACAGGAACTTTCCGCGGAAACCAGCTTGCAATGAAAGCAGGAACAATCGTTCTAAACCGAGTTTCTAAGCCAGAATTTTTAAGCGAAGTTTCACGAAAAGGCGAAAAAATTATGTCGCGAATGAACGCACTAAAACAAAAGGTAAGCATAATTGGCGATGTTCGCGGAAAAGGCTTAATGATTGGTTGCGAATTTGTAAATCCGAAAAGCAGCAAAGATTTGTGCGGTCTTTTTGAACCAAACGGAGATGCGGCCGCAAAAGTGCAGAAACTTTGCTTTGAAAAAAGATTCATAATCGAACGCGGCGGAAGAAACGGCTCTGTGATGCGATGCCTAAGCGCCTTGAACGTGACTGACGAGGAAATCGAGAAAGCGATGGACATTTTCGAGTCGGCGGTTCTTGAAATCCAGAAAGAGTATATTTGATTTTTCAGGCTGTTTTTATGGAAAACATTTTGCTTTCAAACGATGAATCTTCAAAAAACGAATACAAGACAATAATGAATCAAACAATTGATGCAATCTGCGACGCATTTGATTCTGAAAAAGCGTATTCCGGACCAAAACCTGACAAACTGAAAAAAATCGTCCATCAAGACACAATTTTGCCTGAGCATGGTTTAGGCTGGGACGAAACATTTCGTCTTACAAAAGAAAAAATTCTTCCAAATCTTCTGCGTCCTTCCTCTGTAAATTATATGCCGCATTTACATTCGCCTTGCACATTGGAAAGCCTTTCCAGCGAAGCGATTATTTCCGCGTTCAATCAGTCGATGGACAGCTGGGATCAAAGTCCAGCTGCAACAGAAATCGAAAGTGAAGTTGTAAATCATCTTTGCCGACTTTACGGTTTTGACGAAAATGCAAACGGCGTTTTTACAAGCGGCGGAAGCCAGTCAAACGAAACTGCAATAATTCTTGCGCGAAACTGGTTTTGCTTAAAAATATTGAATCACGACATAACTAAACTTGGGCTTCCTTCCAATTTTAAGAAACTTAGAATGTATACAAGCGAAATAAGCCATTTTTCAATGGAAAAATCCGCCGCGATTCTTGGTCTTGGCTACGATTCAGTTGTGAAAGTTCCTGTTGATGAAAAAATGCGTCTGGATTTTGCAGAACTTTCTCGACTTATTGAAAACGACATTCAAAAAGGAAACATTCCGTTCTTAGTTGTCGCAACGATTGGAACAACTGATTTCGGCTCAATCGACCCAATCGAAAAAATCGCTGAACTTTGCAAAAAGCACAACATCTGGCTTCATTCTGATGCGGCTTACGGTTCTGGAGTTATTTTAAGCGAAAAATACAAAAACCGAGTTTCAGCATTAAATCTTTCTGATTCAATAACGATTGATTTTCATAAAATGTTCCTGCTTCCGATAAGCTGTTCCTGCGTTCTTGTGAAAGACAAAAGCGATTTTTCAAGCCTTACAATTCATGCTGATTATCTAAACCGCGAAGAAGACGAAGAAGAAGGCTACACAAATCTTGTTGACAAATCGATTCAGACAACGCGGCGTTTTGACGCATTGAAAGTGTGGATGAGTTTTCAGGAACGCGGAAAAGACGGCTGGAACGAAATCATCACGAAAAACATGGAAAATGCGCTTTATCTTTACAAACTTGTTTCTGAAAATCCGCATTTTGAAACAATCGCTGAACCTGAAATAAGTTCCGTTGTTTTTAGATTCTGTAAAAATGAAAAAAGCGAAGACGACAAAAAGCGCAACGATGAAATAAACAAACACGTTCGACGCGAACTTCTGCACAATTATGGAATCGTAATCGGGCAAACAGTCGCGAATCAGAAAGTTTTCCTGAAGTTCACGCTTTTAAATCCGCTTATCGAGAAAGAAAATCTTAGCGAACTTGTGAATTTGATTCAAAAACTCAGCGAGAAGTAATATCATATCTGTATAAATTTTCTATCTCGGAGAAAACGGAGAAATTTATGCAGACTTGTTATTATTGCGGAAATGTAATCCTTGGAAGAAAAATCATGGGGCTTGTCGGAGGCACAATGCGGACTTTCTGCAGCGACCGTTGCCGTTCAGCCTCGTGGATCAAAGCCGAAAACAAATCGCCTTCAAATGAGACAAGCGGACTGAAAACAGAAAAGTACATTTCTTCAAAAGATGAGCAGAGAAGCGTTTCGGTTCTTTCAGTCAGCGGCGCGGAATACGAATACAGCGCAAAGACAGACGGAGTCACAATCAGAATCAAAAAACTTGAAAACAAATCAGACTGGGCGACAGGAAAACTTAGGCTTGAGCTTTTCGCGTCAAAAAGCGGAGAATACAGAAAAGGCTCTCCAGTTTCGGGAACAACAATTGCCGTAAGCAGCAGCTATGATTCCCTGAGAAAAAATTACAGCTACACAAACATGAGCGCAGTTTCGCATATCCGCGAAAAACCGAAGGCAGGAACTTACACGCCGATTCTGTTTGTCCGCGAGCTTGGAACAGACGGAGAATGGCGGATTGCAGGCTTTGTGAATTTTCCGGCAAAATTAAAGTGGTCTTAAAAATCCTGCTTGATTTTGTCAGCGTCTTTTCCGTTGTCTTTCTCGCGGATTTCAACGCGGCGGATTTTTCCGCTTATGGTTTTCGGAAGCTCCTTCACAAACTCGAAGATTCTAGGACATTTGTACATCGCTGTGTTTTCTTTCGCGAATGTTGAAAGCTCAATCTCCATGTCTTTCGGGTCATTGTTTTCATAGCCTTCTGAAAGAACGATTGTCGCCTTTACAGCCATTCCGCGTTTCGCATCCTCAACTCCGGTCACCGCGCATTCAAGAACCGCCGGATGTTTCTGCAAAACCGACTCGACTTCAAACGGACTGATTCTATATCCGGAAGATTTTATGATGTCGTCTTTACGTCCGACAAACCAGACATATCCGTTCTTATCCTGATAAACATTGTCGCCGGTGTGATAAAATCCTCCGTCAAATGCCGCTGCTGTAAGCGAGACATCCTTGTAATAGCCAATCAGAAGCCCGAACGGATGATTTTCAGAGACATTTATGCAAAGTTCGCCTGTTTCTCCGGCAGGAACTTCGTGTCCGTTAGGGTCAAGGACATGGACATCGTAAAGCGGATTAGGTTTTCCCATCGAACCCGGACAAACTGGCGTTTCCATGAAGTTTCCGCAGATAATCGCGGATTCAGTCTGTCCGTAACCTTCGTAGATTTTCTTTCCTGTCTGTTCAAGCCATTTGTTGTAGACTTCGCCGTTCAATGCTTCGCCCGCAGTTGAAAAACGCACGCATTTGCTCAAATCGTATTTTGACAAATCCTGCCGAACCAGAAATCTGTAGACAGTCGGCGGCGCGCAGAAAGTTGTAAGTCCGTATTGCGAGATTAGCGAAAGCATTTTCGCGGGCTTCAGCATATTCATATCGTAGACGAACTGCGCTGTTCCGCAAATCCACTGTCCATAGATTTTTCCCCAAGTCGCTTTTGCCCAGCCGGTTTCCGCGATTGTAAGATGAAGCCCGTCTTCGACAACTCCGTGCCAGTATTTCGCAGTTATTATATGTCCAATCGGATAATCAAAATTCTGAAGAACCATTTTAGGATAACCTGAAG
This sequence comes from uncultured Treponema sp., assembly GCA_964606655.1. Classification (GTDB taxonomy): domain Bacteria; phylum Spirochaetota; class Spirochaetia; order Treponematales; family Treponemataceae; genus Treponema_D. The sequence continues at coordinate 1,293 of CAZSHF010000102.1, read as the reverse complement.
TTCCTGATGTGAAGTAAAGAAGCATCGGGTCTTCGTTGTGTGTCGCGGCGTCTCCTACAGGACGAGGAAATTCCGCAGGCATCCGCTCGTATTCTTCGTGGAAAGAATCCCAGCCTTCCCTTTTTGTTTTTCCAACAGTAACAAGATTTTTCACAGTCGGCGATTTCGGCATCGCTTTTTCTATTTCGCCCTGAATATGCGGATTGTCGTAAGAAACAATCATTTTCACATCGGCGGCATTTGTCCTGTATTCAATGTCGCTCTGAAGAAGCTGGTCAGTCGCAGGAATCACAATCGCTCCGATTCTGTGAAGCGCGTTCATCAGAAACCACCATTCGTAGCGCCGGCGAAGAACAAGCATCACCGTGTCGCCTTTTTTGATTCCTTTTGACGTGAGCCAGTAAGCAGCCCGTTTTGACTCGCGTGAAATATCATTGAAAGTGAAAGTGTATTCTTCGCCGTTGTCATCAAGCCAGACTAAAGCGCGTTTCCCCGGAAATTCTTCCGCGTATCTGTCAACTATATCGTAGGCAAAGTTAAAATCCTTTTTTGTTTTAAGCCGGCAGTTTTTTCTGAAATCGTCGTAATCCTTGAACTCTCTGTCTTCTACCAAAAAATCATGATGCAATGACGCCATATTTGCTCCCCCGTTTTGTTTGTGATTTTTTCTCATGGATTTTTAGAATCATAGACAAAACCTTGAATAAAGATTGAATAAAAAGTTGCGTCATTATCACATTTATTTGAATCATTGTCAAAAAAAAACTGAATCCTGAAAACCAATCAGTCAGAACACCGGATTTTATGAATCGCATAAAAAAAATTGTTCAAGCCTCGGCAAAAGTGCAATTTTGTCTAGAATATGCCAAGAAAATACAGAAAAAACCTGATTACGCAAAGCAAATTTTCTGTATAATCAGATTCAGGTTGGTTCAAGAAACCAACGCCAAAATTCAGTTTTGGTCTCCAATAATAAACAGCAATTAAAAAAGTCGCTCTTGGGCTCCGTTCTATGTTTTCTCCTCTGGTAGAACGGAGCGTTTTTTTTTATTTTCAGAGTTTTTTCTTTCAGAGTTTGTTTTTCGTTTTCAGATTTTCTGGATCTGCGAGAAAGAATGAAAAACGATTTTTACCCAAAATATCGACTTTTATGAATATTAATTGCCCAAATGTCGATTTTTTTTCAGATAATAAAAAATGCCCGTAGGCAAGGTTACGGTTTGAAAAACAATCTGCACAAGTGAGTGACAAAATTTAAAAATTTCAAAAACTTCTTGTCTGATGATTGCTTGC
>CAZSHF010000101.1:0-5593 GCA_964606655.1 uncultured Treponema sp. | reverse complement strand
AAGGTTTTGTTTGGAACATTAACAGTTTTGACCAGGAAGGCGTTCAGCTTGGAAAAACTTTGGCAAAAACAGTTCTTGCCGGCAAAATGGAAGGCGCGCTTAAAGAATTCACAGATTTGCTGATAAAGTAGAATTGATTTAAGGGAGATGCTTCCCTATGCGGATTTTCGCAGATAAAATATAAAAAAGCCGTGCTGTGATTTTAAGCGCGGCTTTTTTATATGAAAAAAAATTGCCACACGGATTGGAAATTGCTGACGCAATGTTGTAAAAATCTGACGGTTTTCCATGCTGCGCGATTAATTTTTTTAGCGCTCATATCGATTCGGCTTGCTTGACATTTTGTGCGAATGTTTTTATAAAATTTATGAGGATTGCTTTGGAAAATGAAATTTTTAAAGCCGTCCTTGAAAAGAAAAACGGCATGGCACTTGCAAACGCCGAAGCCTTTAAAATTCAAAAAGTTGCAGAGTCTCTTTGAGAGCTGCGGCTTTTTTTTTGTTTTCGGACGAAAATCCTGATTCAAAAAAATGTGACAAATGGACATCTCTGAAAACTGAAGTTTTAGAGATGCCAAATCTTACAGACAAGGAATTTGATTCGTTATGGAAGAAAATGTGAAAAAACAGAACATTCTTGGAACTGAGAAAATCGGAAAGCTTCTTTTGAAATTTTCTGTTCCTGGAATAATTTCGATGGTCATCAACGCTTTGTACAATATTGTCGACCAGATTTTTATCGGACAGGGCGTCGGGTATTTGGGAAACGGAGCGACAAATGTTGTTTTTCCGCTCACAACTTTCGCGATGGCGTTTTCTCTTATGGTCGGCGACGGAACGGCGAGCTTTATGTCGCTCATGCTCGGAAAAAAAGAGGAAAGAAAAGCGGCCCGCGGAACTTTGGCGGGACTTGTTTTCACAGTTGTTTCAGGAATTGTGATTGCGGCACTTTTCCTTGTTTTCCTGAAGCCTTTGTGCCGCGTTTTCGGCGCGACTGACGACATAATGCCTTACGCGCTTGAATACGGCGGAATCATCGCAATCGGACTTCCGTTTTTTGCAGTATGCACAGGCTACGCAAGCATAATCCGCGCGGACGGAAGCCCGAGATACAATATGGTCGGACTTCTGACAGGCTGTGTAATCAACCTGATCGGAGATCCGCTTTTTATTTTTGTGTTCCATTGGGGCGTGAAAGGCGCGGCTCTTGCGACAATTTTGGGGCAGATTGCAAACGCGCTTATCAATCTTTGCTACATCGCCCGCATGAAAAGTGTGAAAATCCATAAATCTGACTTCAAGGGAAGTTTTTCTGAAGTTCCGCAGATTCTGAAGCTCGGAATCTCAAGCTTCATCTCGCAGATGGTTCTGGTCATCGTAATGGCGGTTCAGAACAATTATCTCCGCGTTTACGGAGCGGAAAGCGAATACGGCGCGAATGTTCCGATTTCCGCGCTTGGCGTTACGATGAAAGTCTTCAATATCCTGATGGTGATTGTGATTGGTCTTGCTTCCGGCGCGCAGCCGATCTGGGGCTACAATTACGGGGCGAGGCAATACAGACGCGTCCAGAAGACATTTAAACGCGTGATTATTATCGGCGCGTGCGTCATGACATTCGCGTTTATCGTCTTTCAGTTTTTTCCGATGTCTGTTGTCAGAATTTTCGGAACGGAAGACGAGATTTACAATAAATTCGCGGTGAATACTCTGCGGATTTTTCTGCTTTTGGTCCCTGTCTCAGGTTTTCAGCTTGCGGCAGGAATTTTCTTTCAGTCTGTCGGCCGGCCTGTCCAGGCTTCGCTCATTTCACTTTCAAAACAGATTATTTTTTCGATTCCGGCGATTATGATTCTCTGTCCTCTTGTAGGTGTCGAGGGCGTTTTATGGAGCGGTCCTGTTTCAGATATGCTTGCTTTTTTCATGACTGTGATTCTTCTTGCTTTTTCATGGAAAAGCATTTTCAAGGAAGAAATGGTTTCGGCGGAAAATGATTCAGTGGCGGACATTCCAGAAAATATTCCAGAGCAGGAAACGAATCTTTCTTCAAAAAAATCGAGGGAAAGATATTTTATAAACGGAAAGCCTTTGATTGTTACAATCGGGCGGACTTATGGAGCCGACGGAAGGGAAATCGGACGTCTTGTCGCGGATAAGCTTCAGATTCCGTATTACGACATGGGAATCATAAAAGAAGCGGCTTCTGAAAGCGGACTTGACGCGATGTTCCTTGCGTTCGTTGATGAAAAGAATCTGAACGGCGGAATTACGAGCGCGGTTTCTTCTGTAATGACAGAATCTTTAGGAAGCACAAAACTTACAGAAGTCCAGAAAGCGGCGGAAGAAGCGCAGAATGCGGTTATCCAGAAAGTTTCTGACAACGGCTCTTGCGTGATTGTCGGGCGGAGGGCGGACAAAGTCCTTGAAGGAAAGCTTCTTTTCCGCGTGTTTGTTTCTGCTCCGCTTGAAAAACGCGTTGAATCCGTGATGAAACGCGAAAACCTTTCTGAAGCCGCTGCGACTGAAAAAATCGAGAAAATCGATTCGCAAAGACGGGCGTACTACAATCTTTCGTCGCCAGGAATGTGGGGAAAAGAAGAAAACTACGATTTGTGCATAAATTCAGGATTTTTCTCGCCGGAAGAAAGCGCGGACTTGATTATAGAAGTGGTGAAGAACTCTAGCCTTGCGCGGCGTTAGTAAAACAAGGCATAGCAGGAAATTCAGTTTCTGAAAGTGTTCTGTTTTCCGCGAGGCTTGCCGCGTTAAAATAAAAAACTCATCTGATTTCAGATGAGTTCTGCCGGGAAACAGACTCGAACTGTCACGGCATTTGACTGCCGAGGGATTTTAAGTCCCTTGTGTCTACCATTCCACCATCCCGGCGATGTTGTCCACTATATAGAAAAAAACGCTTTTGTTCAATGGACGAAGCGTTTTTGCTTCGCCCTGACTGGATTATTCTTTTGTAACAGTTATTCTTAATCGTAAGAATAATATGTTACAATTTCAAAAGTCTGGTCTTCGGTGTAAAAAATGAATGTGTACCAATCTGTCGTAGAGGTTGCAGTGAAAGCGAAGTTTGTGTTGTTTCCGCTTTTTGTTGATGTCTGCACTTTTTCATTCAGTGAAACTGTCTTTCCGTTCGGATTATCTTCGCCGCTTCCGTAGGCTTTTGTCCAGTTTCCGTCTGTGTCGAATTTGAATTGATATGTTCCTGTTTCATTTACTTTTAGCCCGATTCCAAATGTTTTAGAATTCGAATCATAAAACATTTTCCAATAATCGTTTGCTTCCCAATTATTAAAACTTCCGCGAAGATAAAGCGTTCCCGTATTTATCGGGTCATAGGCAAGTGATTTTGTGTCATCGCTGCTTCTTGCATCTTCAAAAACTGTTTCTTTTTCATCAGAACCAGTAAGATAAACCCGTGCTTCGCAGCAAGAAAGATTTGTGATTTTGATTTTTCCGTTTTCTTCTGAAAGAGTTTTTCCTGTGTCTAATCCAACTAGAACAGAATATTTTGAAACATCTAACGAACTTGGTTTTGTGAATGTGAAATCGCTTATTTCGCTTTCGTAATTTAGATTGAAAACGCAGAGAATTGTATTTTCACTATCAGAAATTGTGTAGGCGGAAACAGAATTGTCATCGCTGTCAAGAAATGTCAAAGTTCCGTTTGAAAAAAGAGTTGGATAAGTTTTTCTGATTGAAAGAATCGCTTTGTTCAGATTTAAGAGCGATGTTGATTCCGATTTTTGACTCTCTGCTTCGCTCCAGTCAAATTTTGCTCTAAGTCGAATATCTCCGCTTCCGTAAGTCGTGTCGTCTTTCATTCCGATTTCGTTTCCGTAATATATAAACGGAGTAGTCGGACGCAACAGTGACATTGCTGTAAGAAGTTTTTCTTTTGGAAGTGAACTTGAAAGAGCAGTTCCGATTCTGTCTATATAGTTGTCGTGATTTGCGATGAACGTTCCGTAAGTTTGTGTTTCGCTTGGATTTGTTTTCAGCGAGCGAAGTTCTGTGTCTTTATGAATAGAAATGCTTTGAAGAAGCCCCAATCCTTGGTCAAAGTCAAAAACCATATTGAATTCAGGGTTTTCTGTAGAGCCAAAGTATTTTTCAAGACGAGTTCTGTCGTTTGTAATCCACGCTTCACAAACCATGAATTTTGGCGAAAGTCCGTTTTCTGCATATTTGTCGATGACATCGCTTCTTAATTCTTCAAACCATTCGTGAGTTTCGTCTGTGTCGTATTTTGCATCTTCTGTTTCAACTAAATAGCGGACCGCATCGATTCTTACTCCGTCAAAACCTTTGTTCAGCCAGTAGCGGACAACGTTTTTCATTTCTTCACGGACTTCATAGTTCCGGTAATTTAAATCAGGCTGACTTGCGTAGAACGCGGAATAATAATAACCGTTTCCGTAAGGATTCTGATTCCATTTTCCTGTGTCGCCGCCCATTCCTGTGTTCCATTGTGAAAGCTGTTTTTCGCTCCACATATACCAGTCTTTCTTTCCGTTTTCGTTGTTGCATGAATCTGTGAACCATTGGTTTCCGCTTCCTGTGTGGTTTGGAACGAAGTCAAAAATGATTTTAATTCCTTTGTCGTGGCAAGCGTTTATAAGGCTTATTAAATCGTATTCCGTTCCAAAATAATCGTTCACGGCGTAATAATCTTTAACATCGTAGCCGTGCATATTAAAACTTTCTGCTTTGCCTTTATAATCGCAGTCGAAAATCGGAGAAAGCCAGATTCCGTCGCAACCTAAATCGTCTTTTATATAGGAAAGCTTATTTTTGATTCCTTTAAAATCTCCGCATCCGTCGCCATCGGAATCGTAAAAACTTTTTACCCAAATATGATAAAAGTTTGCTTCCCGCCACCAGGAATCTTTTAATCCGCTTGACTGATTTTGAACTTCGCTTGAACTGATTTCAACATTGTTCGGACTTTTGTAGGTTTCGCTTCCGACATATTCAAGAAGATTTGAAGGAAAATTCTTGTTTTCCGCCGGTTCAGATGTTGAAGGGCAGGAAATGAAAGCCGCGCTAAAAACAATCAGGCTTGAAATAAGAGAAAAATATTTTTTCATGATAAAATTGGCTTTATGCAATGCGGCATATTTTGGCTCGTGATTTTGCTGAATTGTTTTTTATGTCTTGCGTTTGCATAAAGCGTTCTCCTTTTGAAAGTTTCTGAAAGAATTTTAGCATATTGCAGGATAAACAGAAAGTGCGAAAACGCATTGCGGGAATGTGAAAATTGATGTAATTTTAAAATCAGAATATCAATTCATAAATAAAAATAAAAAATGCACTCTCGGCAAGAACCCGATTATGAAAAACGGCTTCCGCGTTCGCAGAAAAAATTATGGTGATTGAGTTTATCGAAATCACCAAACAAGTTTTATCTACACTTCTAAGGTTTTATTTACTCACTTGTGCAGATTGTTTTTCAAATCGGAACCTTGCCTACGTGCATTTTTTACTGTTTACGAAGAAAACTCGACATTTGACCTAATAAATATTCTTTACGTTCCAGTTGTGCATAAGCGGGCCGGAACCTTTTCCTAGGTTTAGCATTG
>CAZSHF010000100.1:0-5761 GCA_964606655.1 uncultured Treponema sp. | reverse complement strand
GGCTAAGAAATGATAAAATAATAGAAGCATAAACAAATCAGAGGAGCTGAGTTTATAAACCAAAACGGCGGAACACAAATCCGCAGGAACAAAAAACTGGCGAAAAAAGCCAGATAGGAGGAAAAATGAAAAGAATCGGACTTATCGCGGCTCTAATCGTCGCGGCAGGGCTCGTGTTCACAGGCTGTCCGCAGAATCCAGACGACGGCGGAAATCCAGGCATCGACTACAACGCAAGCGGAAACGGAACTCTGCCTTCATTCGGAATCGGAAAAGTCATTCGCAACAAGGTTGTGAATCTGAACGGCTCAAGCGATGTCTACTACGAGTATCTTGAGTTCACAAGCGAAACAGGCGGAAACTATTCTGTCTACAAAGATGAAAGCGGAACAAAGACACAAGTAACTACAGTCACACTTTCAAGTGGCGAAAAAACACTTCCAACAACATTCACTTACGACGCGGCAAGCGGAAAGTTCACGGGGGGGGCGATAACAGTTCTGCCTCCTATATGTTCAGCGCGCAGAAAGACGGCGCAGAAAAATACTTTGTAGCATCAGATGTTCTTGCCACAGAAGGCGCTGACAAAACCACACTGATGAACAAATGGACATCTTCAAAACACAGCGATTCATACACATTCACCGCCAGCGGAACAGTTTCTTGTGACAAAGGCTCATTCTTCTACACAAACGCGGACGGCTGGATTCTGATTTCAGACGAAATTCCGTTCTACTGGGCAAAAGTCGGCGACGGAAATGTCCTTTACTATCTTGTATACGAAACAGAAAGAACAGAAGTCGAGGCTGCCGGAAAAGCTGCGGACAGCAGGACAATTTCTTTGACAAGCAGCAGATTCCTGCTTCTGAACCAGTAAATCAAAACAGGAGGAATGAACTATGAAAAATATTTTCAAACGACATTTATTCAATCGGCATCTGAATGTGCAGAGAACGGTTTTTGCGGCAATCGCAGGACTTTCCCTGCTTTTTGCATTCGCTTCGTGTTCTAACGGATTTTTCGGAAATGCTGAAGAAAACGGCGCTAACTCTTCGCGCGCGGCGCTCACATCAACAGATCTGATAGAATCTGCAAGCGTGGATATTAAACTTGTGCTTCTTGGAGCACCTTCCACAAATGAAAAGCCTGGTGTCTGGGCATGGGCAGAAGCAAGTTCTGATGTAAACTATCAAACAGACGGCTGGCCTGGAAAGCTTGAAATGACTAAGGGCACAGAATCCGGCTACGATGTCTACACATACACATTAAAAGTAAATCCAGAGTACGACTTGGGAATCCTTTTCAACAATATCTCCGGAGGTTCTCCGCAGACAAAAGACATCACAATCCCAAAAGATAAAATTTCTGCAGCGACAACGTTATACTTCAACTGGAACAGCATGGCGTACTACGACAAGATTGAAGACTGCGTGGGCATTTTCAGCGGAGAGATAACCAAGCTTGACTCGGACGCAAAAACTGCGGAAATCACAATTGTTACAAGCCTTCTTGATTCAGTTGACCAGACAAAACTCACTGTAACTGATTCTGCAAACAATTCTCTTTCTGTAACAAGCGCGACGCTTTCAGGCGACACACTTACTGTTGTTGTAGGCGCAGGCTCAGGCGATGTATCAAAAACTCCGTACAAAGTCACTTACAACGGAAAGGACGTTTCCGCAGGAATCAGTATGTCTCTGATTGAAAACCTTTACGGAACAAAGGCAAAAGACGTTGAAGGACTTGGACTTACACTGAACAGCTCTTCCGCGACATTCAAGACATGGGCTCCGTCCGCAACAAGCGTGAACCTTCTTCTTTACACTGATTCAACAAAAATCGGAAACTTCAAGGCGCTCACAGTTGCAGCTAAGGCTTCAGGCTCTTGCGACGAAACCGAACTCAAAGGAACTCCTGCCAAGACAGAGGTGATGACTTCAGACACTACAACAGGCGTGTGGTCTGCGACAATCTCCGACGCGAACTCCTACAAGTACTACAAGTACGAGATTGAGAACAACGGAACAAAATATTATGTTTCGGACATCTGGCACACAGTCGCCTCTGGCGACAGCATCGCAAGCCAGCTTGTTTCGATTGACGATTCTTCTGCTCAGCCTGCAAACTGGGAAAACGCGTACACAAATCCGTTTGGAAACACCGGAGCGGAAACTAAAAAGTACAACGACGCTGTGATTTACGAGATGCACATCCGCGACTGGTCAAGAGCATTCGTTTCTGATTCAAAAGGAAAATTCCTTGACATCGCGAACAATCTGGGCACAAACGGAGCGTTTGCTTCGCACTTGAAAGAACTCGGCGTTACACACGTGCAGATTCTTCCTATGTTCGACTACGCTCAGGTGAACGCTGACGAAAACTACAACTGGGGCTACAATCCGTACCATTACAATGTTCCTGAAGGACGCTACGTGACAGACGGCTACACAGACGGAACTCAGGCTGTAAAGGAAGCTCGGCAGATGATTCAGGCGTTCCACGAGGCAGGAATCTCAGTGATTATGGACGTTGTCTACAACCACACGGCTGCAACAGAAGGCGGTTCACTTTACGATTCGACTGTTCCTAAATATTTCTACAGACAGTCGTCTGACGGCGGATATTCAAACGGCTCTGGCGTCGGAAACGAGACCGCAAGCGAACGGGCGATGGTGAAGAGATATTTCCTTGAATCTTTGAAACACTGGGTGAACGACTACCATATCAATGGATTCCGATTTGACCTGATGGGCGTGCACGACACAGAGTTTATGAAGGAAGTCTACGATGAGCTTTACAAAATCGACAAGAATATCCTTGTATACGGCGAGCCTTGGGCGGGCGGAACAGTCAATATTACTTCAGGTTATACTGTCGCGACTGCGGCTGGAAAAGGAACAACTGGTTACGGCTACGGCGCGTTCGAGGACGACTTCCGCGACGCGATAAAGGGCGTTGATTCTTTCAGTTTCTCGCTCGGCCATGTTCAGGGAAGTTTTGCTGACTCTACTATTGTTGACGGACTTCTTGGAAAAGTTCTTAAAAACGCACGAAATCCTACAGGCGACCCGGGACTTGCTCTTCACTATGTCGAGTGCCACGACAACTACACATTGTTTGACAAGCTGGTTTATTCAACGATTGTTTCTGAGGGCGGTTCTGTGAGCAAAGACAGCGACGCTGGAAAATTCGCGGCTGCGTACAATTCTGTTATGAACGACAGCGCAAAACTTGACCTGATTAAAAAACAGGACAAGCTTTCGGCGGCGTACATTTTCCTGTCGCAGGGAACTCCGTTTATAAACGGCGGACAGGAATTTATGCGCACAAAGAAAGGAAATCCGGACAGCTATTCCGCGGGCACAAAAGGCGGAATCACGTGGACAAATACAGCCGGCGAATACAACATTGACGACGTGAACACAATCGACCTTTCGATGAAGACAACGTACGCAGATGTCTACAACGTCTACAGAGGACTTATCGCGCTCAGAAAAGATTATTCTGCGTTCCGCGGTTACGGTTCTGCTGATGCGGAAAAACTTTCCGATGGCGTTACAAAATACACTGTAAGCGCGTCTGACGGGGATTTTACTGTTGTGTTCAACGCGACTGACAGCGCGGCGGGTATTTCAGGCATAAACGGAAAAATTGTTGATGTTGAGACAAGACTTTCTGCGAACGGAACGTATTTTGGGCTTGGCTTCGGCGATGTCGATGTCGATGTCGATGTCGAACCGTACAGAGTTTACAAAGATGTGTCAACTGTTTCTTCAGTTCCTGCAAAATCTTTTGTGATTATCAAGACAAACTGAACTTAAGACGAACTTAAGATTTTGCTTTGCCGCCGGAAACACGATTTATGATGTTTCCGGCGACTTTATTTTGCGACCTCAATGGACTTTGCTGTTATTTGTTTGACGAACCGATAAAAATCGAATATATTATAAACAGAAACGGAAATGCCTGATTTTTCGGGTCGTCTCCACTTTAGCGAAAAAAGCCGCCTATAGTGTTTCGGACTAGGCGGCTTTCTTTTTACTCTTTACTTATTCTTAAAGTAAGAAAGTATCGCTACAACAGCGTTTATCACCGCGGCGGCGCAAGCCACCAAGGCGACGACAAATTCACCTGTCATAGTCAGACCTCCCGTTCTTTTGTTCCGGCAGCCACCGGTAGAGTTCGGGAGACAACCGCCTTTTAATCAGGCATTTCCAAATATATATATCGCACGGAATGTTTCAAATCTGCAGTCCGGTGCGGATAACTTAAAAAAAATAATCGAAAAACTGAATCAACCGCTTCCGCTGACAGTTCATCACACTTCAATTTCCGTTTTCCGCCTTCAGTTTTTCCGGCAGTTCCGGCCTTTTTTTATTCTTCTTCAATTTTTTTTATCAAATCCGCAAGTTCATAAATCGAATCGATGTGGAAAGTTCTTCCTTTGTGCGGCGGAGTTTCTCTGTTTGCGGAAGACGCGTTCTTGTTCAGATGATGTCCTGGGTTTTTTCCGACCTGAACCGCAGTTCCGCCAAGCGATTCCCAGCCGTCGGTATATTTGACTAAATCGTCGATAAAAAGCGAATCCTCGATTGTTCCGCCTGCCGCGTTCAAAGCGTTTTTGAATGCCGAGGAATAAGGTTTTCCTTTCAAGCCAGAAAAACGGATGTCGCATATGAAATCAAAAAGGTCTCGTACATTCAGTTTTTCAAGAACTCGTTCTGCGTGTTCGGAAGGCGCGTTTGTAAGAATGATTTTCGGAATTTTTATCGATTCAAGAAAAGGCCGCAAGTTTGAATCTTCGGAAAGTTCGTCCGCTTCGTTTTTCGGATGAACATACGCAAAGTAAGATTCAACATCGGTCAGTCCTTCGGACATAAGCCATTCCAGCGTTGTGGAAAAGTTCTTTATGTTTTCTGAGCGCAGTCGGATTCCTTCTTTGCAGGAGACTTTAAAATAATCCGCGACAGACTGCATCATTCTTTTTGTGATTCCTGCATTCATCGCCTCGCTTCCAGAGTAAAGCGTGTCGTCAAGGTCAAAAATCAAATGCCGAATTTTCATTCTTTTGTTCATGGTTTTATTATAGAAGAAATCCGTTTCAATTGACACTGGCAAAATCCGAACTTATAATAATTGCAGAACAAATTTGGTATTTTGGAGAACAAAATGGGCATTCCATTAAAAGAAGCGTTTGGAAATTATATGATGGAGATGATGAAAATTTCCAAAGCTCCTGCAAAAATCGATGAGACGAATATTTATCAGGAATCAAATCCGGAACTTTTAAAATACTGTTTTACAATGCTAGATGAAACTTTGCGCGAGGATTCGTGTCTTGGAAACATCGAAAACTGGAAAGCGTTTTACAATGCTGTTGTGAACGAGGGGAAAACCGGCGTGATTATGATGGAGCATTTCACAAACCTTGATTTGCCGGAGGTCATTTATCTTCTTGAAAAATACGGAGAAAAAAGCGGCGAGGAATGGGCAAAGGATTTTGCAAAACGGATTGTCGCGATTGCCGGAATGAAACTGAACGAGGCAAGCCCGGCGGTTCGCTGCTGGACAGAAGCGTTCACACGCGTTGTGATTTATCCGACAAGAACCCGGGACAAGCTTGAGCAGAGCAATGTTTCGGAAGAGGAAATAAAAGAGGAAGAACTTAAGGCAAAGAAAATAAATTTTGCAGCAATGCGACAGATGGACAGCTGCAAGAGGCGAGGACAAGTGATTCTTGTTTTCCCGAGCGGAACACGTT
>CAZSHF010000099.1:0-5896 GCA_964606655.1 uncultured Treponema sp. | reverse complement strand
GAGCGCCACCTTGCCAAGGTGGATGTCGCGGGTCCGACTCCCGTTTTCCGCTCTACTTCAAAAGCGATTAAGGCGACTTAATCGCTTTTTTTATATCAGCCGGTTTCAATCTCGGCAGCAAAGGAGCTTAAAGTGGAATTTACAAAAGAATTCACAAGTCTTGAAAAATCAGCAGTAAAACTGACTGTAAAAGTCGCAAAGGAAGATGTAAAGGAAGCGTACAAGGCGACTGTCGCCAAATATGTGAAAAGCGCGCAGATTCCCGGATTCAGAAAAGGCCATGTTCCGGCAAATATCCTGGAAAACAAATTCGGCGATTCACTGAAAGCGGACGCGATGAGCGAAATCATCGACAAATCCCTGAATGAAATCTTTGAAAAAGAAACTGAAAACCGCCCTCTTCCTTACGCACAGCCTGTAATGGATTCAATGCCTGAATTCGACACTGAAAAAGAATTCTCATACACAGTGACTTACGATGTTTTTCCTAAAGTCGAAGTGAAAGATTTCAGCGGAATCACAGTCAAAGAGCCTCAGGTCACAATCGGAGACAAAGACCTTGAGGAAGAACTCAAGGACATCCAGCTTAGAAACGCTGTCGTGATGGACAAAAAAGACGGCGAGGCTGCCGCAAAGGACGATATTGTCACAATCAATTACTCTGAGCTTGACGACTCGGGAAATGAAATCGAAGGCTCAAAGCGGGAAGGATTTGTTTTCACTTTAGGAAGCGGCGAGAACATCTACAAAATCGACGATGAAATAATCGGAATGAAGAAGAACGAGACAAAAGAGATAACAAAGTCTTACGCAAAGGACGATGCTGACAAAGACCTTGCCGGAAAGACTAAGAAAATCCGCGTCACTCTGACTTCGGCGAAAATCAGAAAGCTTCCTGAAATCGACGATGATCTTGCCCAGGATGTGAGCGAGAAATACAAGACTCTCGACGACATGAAAAAAGACATAATGCGCAATATGGAAACCGCAAAAAACCGCCGCATCGCGGAAATGAAAAGCCAGTCGCTTCTTGAGCAGCTGGTCGAAAAAAATCCGTTCGAGATTCCTTCGTCAATGCTTGAGGCGGAACTTGACGGACGCTGGAGAATGATGGCGCAGCAGTTCCAGACAAGCCCTGAGCAGCTTGAAAAAATGATAACCGCTTCAGGCCAGACCAAGGAAAATATGCTCAAGGAATGGACAGGCGACAGCGAGAAAATGCTCAAAAGCAGAATCATTGTCGATTCCCTGATGAAAGCCAAGAACATTTCTGTGACTCCTGAGGAAATCGAAAAGGAATACGAGAAAATCGCGGATGAAGGCGGAATAACAGTCGACGAAGTGAAAAAGCATTACTCAGATCCGCGTTCCAAGGAATATCTTATCGACGACACAAAAGAAAAGAAGCTTTACGAGGAAATCTACAAAGAAGTGAAAATCTCTAAAGGAGACAAAATCTCATTCGCGGAGCTTTTCAAGGCTTCCCGCTAAAATGATATGACAAAAACAGAAGTCATCGCGCCTTGAGGATTGTTTTCTGAGCGCGGTGGCTTTTTTTTTGACTAAACCGGCGGATTTATATTATATTAAATGATATAAGGAAACAAAAATGAACGAAAATATGTACTTTATGCCGAGCGTGATTGAAAAAAGCGGAAACGGCGAAAGATTCTACGACATTTATTCAAGACTTCTCCGCGACAGGATTGTGTTCATCGACGGAGAAATAAACGACACATCAGCAAATCTTGTTGTCGCCCAGATTCTTTTCCTTGAATCTGAAAATCCCGACAAAGACATAAGCATCTACATAAACTCGCCGGGCGGCTCCGTGACGGCGGGGCTTGCGATTTACGACACAATGCAGTATGTGAAATGTCCTGTCCAGACTATATGCCTTGGACAGGCGGCGAGTATGGGCGCGTTTCTTCTTGCTGGCGGAACAAAGGGAAAACGGTTCGCCCTTCCCTCTTCGCGTGTCATGATACATCAGCCTTGGGGCGGCGTTGAAGGACAGGAAAGCGACATTTCTATCCAGGCAAAGGAAATCGGACGGCTAAAAGAGCTTACGGTAAAGCACTTCGCGGAACACACAGGCAAAGACGAAAACACAGTCCGGGACGACATGGAACGGGATTTCTTTATGACAGCAAAAGACGCGCTTGAATACGGAATCATCGACAATGTCATGGACAGGCGGAAAAAATAAAACTGATTGAAAATGGAGAAAACAAATGAAACGATTCGGCAGTGACTCAATGTTCTGTTCATTCTGCGGAAAGCCGGCGGACTCGACGCGGAGACTTGTCGCCGGTCCTTCGGGAAACATACATATATGCAACAACTGTGTCGCGGTCTGCCAGAGCATACTTGATGACCAGGAGATGAACCTTCTGCCCATAAACCTTGAGGATGTTCCTACTCCGAAAGAATTCAAGGATTATCTTGACCAGTATGTCGTCGGCCAGGACAGGGCAAAAAAAGTTCTTTCCGTGGCTGTATACAACCATTACAAGAGAATGTCTGTAAAAAAGACAGGAAAGACCACGGACGATGTGAAAATCGAAAAGTCGAACATTCTTCTGATCGGCCCTACAGGCTCGGGAAAGACGCTTCTTGCGAAGACTCTCGCGGAAAAGCTTCAGGTTCCTTTCGCAATCGCAGACGCGACAACTCTGACTGAGGCCGGATATGTGGGCGAAGATGTGGAGAATGTTCTTCTTAAACTGATAAACGCGGCAAACGGAAATATCGCCGCCGCGGAACGGGGAATCATATTCATCGACGAGATTGACAAAATAGCGCGCAAAAGCGAGAACACTTCGATAACAAGAGATGTGAGCGGCGAAGGTGTCCAGCAGGCGCTTCTTAAAATCATCGAAGGAACCCAGGCGAGCGTTCCTCCGCAGGGCGGACGAAAACATCCGACCCAGGAAATGCTTCAGATTGACACGACAAATATCCTTTTCATTCTGGGAGGCGCATTTGTCGGGCTTGACAAAATCATCGAGCAGAGGACAAACGACCATTCGATGGGATTCGGCTCGAACGTCGGAGAGCTCACAGACGAGCAGAAAATGGAGCTTCTCAATCTGTGCACTCCTGACGACCTTGTAAAATTCGGAATAATTCCTGAGCTTATCGGACGGATGCCGATTACTGTCGCTCTCAAAGAGCTTCAGAAGGAAGACCTGATAGCGATTCTTACAGAACCGAAAAACGCCATAACAAAACAGTTCAGGGCATCGTTCGAGATGGACGACATGGCTCTTGAGTTCACGAAAGACGCGATTGAGGCTATCGCGGACGAGGCTATCCGGCAGAAGACCGGCGCGAGAGGACTTCGTTCGATTGTAGAAAAATGCCTTATGGACATTTCATACGAAGCGCCGAGCATAGAGGGAAGAAAATCGCTCACGATAACAAAAGATATTGTGCAGTCAAAAAAGCCTTTGAATATCCTTGAGCTTATAAAAGTAGACCAGATAGCGTCATAAAAAAAGAGCCCGGTTTTTGCCCGGGCTTTTTCATTTTCCGACCATTTTTGAAATCGCCTTGAAAGTCTCTTTTACTGTAGTCTCCCAGCTGAACGAGGAAGCCCATTTTATGCCGTTTGAAACCATCGCGGCTTTAAGCTCCTTGTCGCCCACGATTTTTTCAAGAGAGGACGCGATGTCATCAGTATTGTCCGAATCAAAATAAATCGCCGCATCTCCTCCGGCTTCAGGAAGGGCTGCGGAATGAGAGCATAGCACAGGAACTCCGCAGGCCATCGCCTCAAGGACAGGAAGCCCCACTCCTTCCTCAGCCGAAGGGAAAACGCAGGCCTCTGAGCCGGAATAAAGAAGCGGAAGGCTTTCGTGAGGAAAATGCCCTGTAAGAAAAATATCAGAAGCGAACGGAGACTCCAAGGCGGCTTTATGGACTTCAGCGGCGTAAGAGCCGTCGCTTCCCGCAAGAACCAGCCTGTGCGAAGCCTGGGTTTTCTCCTTGAATTTCGAGAACGCCTTTATAAGCTCTACGTGCTTTTTGTCAGGCCCTGAAATTTTGGAGCAATATATAAAATAGGGCTTTTTTATCGCGAAAGGCTTTATGTCCACAATGTCAGAATCAAACTCGCCTGACGGAAAAAAAAACTTGTGGTCTATTCCGTTGTGGACAACATCGATTTTCTCTTCGGATATTCCGTGCCTAACAAGGTCGGATTTTATGAAATTGCTCGCGGCGATGATTTTCGGGACTCTGTAAAGCCCTCTTTTCACCTGCATTTTCTGTGTCCAGTCCTTGTTTCCTTCGACCCTGTTTGAAAGAATCGAATTTATGACAGCGACACCGGGAACTTTAAATGAAACCGGAAGGACCTTGTCGGGCGCAGGATAAATCACAGCGTCGTATTTTCTCTGGACGGCAAATTTGTTCAGGGCGGAAAAATGCCAGAGCCTGAACGCGTTCAAGGATTCCTGGATTCTTACGCTTGCGTATTTTACTTTTTTTCCTGAAGTGTATGTGTAGCGGTCTATTTCCGAGCCGAAGAATTCAACATCAATATTCTCATCTTCCGGAAGGTTCGCGGCGAATGAAAGAAGATAAGTTCCGATTCCGCCGCGCGCGTGGTCGCACCCGAAAGTGTCTATGCCAATTTTCATAATTGAAGATTATAGCAAATCTTTTTCCTCTGTGCTATACTCGCGTCTATGCAGGAAAACAAAGCGGCAAACGTATTTTCATCACTTCCAGAACCCCTGAAAGAAAAACTCAAATCAAGAAACATAGAAAATCCTACCAAAGTGCAGGAAAAAGTGATTCCTCTGATAAGAGAAGGAAAGGACATCGTGTTCCAGTCAGAGACAGGAACCGGGAAAACGCTCGCCTATCTTCTTCCGGTTTTTGAGAAAATGCTTTCCGAGGAAAATCCGGCAAAGAACATAAGGCTTCTTGTGATCGCTCCGACATTCGAGCTTGCCTCGCAGATAAAACAGAATGTCCAGGCTTTCAGCGGCTTCTCTTCCGCGCTTTTCATCGGCGGCGCTCCGATAAAAAGACAGACAGAAAGCCTGAAAGAAAAGCCTGAAATCGCAGTGGGAACGGCGGCAAGACTTCTTGAGCTAATAAGGCTGAAAAAACTTAAGACCCAAGGGCTCAGGTTCGCTGTATTTGACGAGGCGGACAGGCTTGTGAAAAAAGAGATTCTGAACGAAATGAAATCCCTTGTTTCATTGATTCCTGAGAACGCGCAGAAAATCGCCTGCAGCGCGACTGTCGATGAAAAGACAAAAAAATTTTTCCCCGGAGCGGAAACTGTAATTCTTCCTGAGGAAGATGTGATTTCAAAAAAAATAAGGCACTGGGCGTTTTTCGCTGAGCAAAGGGAAAAAATAGACATTGCAAGAAAAATCCTGAACGCGCTTGAATACACAAAAGTCCTTGTGTTCACATCAAGGGCAGACCAGGTTGAAATCATAAAACAGAAACTCAGATTCAAGAACATAAACTGCTCCGCGCTCCATGCAAAAACCTCGGGAAAAGAAAGGAAATCGACAATCGACAGGTTCAGAAGCGGAAAGGAAAAGATTCTTGTAACAAGCGACCTTTCCGCGCGCGGACTTGACATTCCCGAAATCAGCCACATAATCCAGATGGATTTTCCGTCAGACGGGGATTTTTTTGTCCACAGGGCAGGACGGACGGCAAGAGCGGGAAAAACAGGAACAAACATTGTGATTGGCGACGAATACGAGCTGAAGAATTTCGCCGCGCTTGAGAAGAAGCTGAAAATAACTGTCTATCCCAAGGAAATGCGGAACGGAAAAATCTCAGAAATCAGATAAATACCCCAAATGCCGACTTTTATGAAACCATGCAAAAATGCACTCTCGGCAAGAAGGTTTAAATGCGT
>CAZSHF010000098.1:0-6240 GCA_964606655.1 uncultured Treponema sp. | reverse complement strand
CGTCAGGATTTGCTTTCCGTTTCTAATAAATGCCTTATCACACAAGTCCGTATGATAGGCTTACTTGAAGCTGCTCACATAAAACCCCATAAATATAATGGTCCAGAGGAAAAAGATAATGGTATTTTGCTCCGGCGTGACATACATTATCTTTTTGATTCAGGAAATCTTCGTATTGATGTTAATGGAAATGTTTTTATTTCACAGCCGACATTGGAAGATTATGGCAGAACAATTCCAGAGAAGATAGATATTCCATCTTATGTAAATAAAGATTACATTCGTTGGCGTTGGGAAAACTATGATGGGGAATAGTCAGTTCATATAATGACTAATGACTGCAATTAGTGCTTTCAATAAAGTTAAATAATTTAATTTTTCATAATGAAATAATTATTGAATAAAATAGTGAGGTTTTATATGTCAAACAATATTCCTTTGCGGAAAGATGTTCCTGAAAGTGACAAATGGGATTTGACTTCCATTTACAAAAGCGATTCGGATTGGGAAGCCGATTTGAAAAAGATTCCTGGTGCGACAAAAGATGTTGTTGCGTTTAAAGGAAAACTTGGCGAATCTAAAGAAAGTTTTCTTGGCGCGCTGAAGACTTACGAAAAAGTAAATCTTCTGCTTGAAACAGTTTATCATTATGCGTCATTAAAACATTCTGCTGATGAAGGCGATGCAAGCGCGGCAGACATGGAAGGCCGTGCAATGATGGCTTACACGCAGATGTCAAGCGAACTAAGTTTTTTTGATCCTGAAATTCAAGCGATTGACGAAGCAAAACTCAATTCCTGGATAAACCAAGCGGAATTCGCTGACTACAAGATTTACGTTCAGAAACTTCTGCATTTTAAGAAATACATTTTAAGCGAAAAGGAAGAGCGGCTTCTTTCGTTGCAAGGCGAAACTGCGCAAACTGCGGACAAAGCGTTCAGTATGCTTACAAATGTTGACATGAACAAAGTTTTTGGAACTGTAAATGTTAATGGCGAAGAAATGCCTTTGACGCAGACAACATTCACGACGCTTTTGAAAAATCAAGACAGAGCGATTCGTGAAAAAGCGTATAAAATGTTCTACAAAAAGTTTGAAGAAAACCAGAACACAATCGCCGCGTTGTATGCAGGAAGCGTTAATCAAGATGTTTTTGAGAGCCGTGCGCGCGGATTTGATTCAAGTTTGCAGCGTGCTTTGTACGGAAACAAAGTTCCAGAATCAGTTTATAGAAACCTAATCGAAACTGTTCACAAAAATCTTCCAAAACTTCACGAATATTATTCGATTCGTAAGCAGGTTTTAGGCTTGGACGAACTTCGCCATTACGATGTTTATGTTCCGCTTGTAAAATCGGTTCATGTTCACACAACTTACGACGAATCAATCGAGATTGTGCGAAATGCGTTAAGCCCGCTTGGAAAAGAATACACAGACAGACTTTGCAGCGGATTGAAAAACGGCTGGGCGGACAGATACGAAAACCAGGGAAAGCGGAGCGGAGCGTTTTCCAGCGGTTCTTATATTGGAAATCCGTACATTCTGCTTAATTACGATGAAAATGATATTCGCGATGTTTTCACGATGGCTCACGAAGGCGGACATTCAATGCATTCCTGGTATTCTGTTCACAACAATCCGTTTTTAAGTTACGACTACACAATTTTTGAAGCGGAAGTTGCTTCGACATTCAACGAGGAACTTGTTTTTGAATATCTTCTGAAAACTGCAAAAAATGATGAAACGAAAAAATATCTTCTTGCAATGCGGGCGGACGATGTTCTTGCAACGCTTCACAGGCAGACAATGTTTGCAGAGTTTGAGCTTAAAGCGCACGAAGCAGTTGAAAGCGGAAAACCTTTAACTGCGGAATATTTGCGTAAAATCTACCGTGAGCTTCTGGAACTTTATTTTGGTCCTGAAATGCACTTTGAAGAAAACAGCGATATGGAAGGATTAAGGATTCCGCATTTTTACACAGCGTTTTATGTTTATAAATACGCAACAGGAATAAGCGCGGCTCTGGCTTTGGCAAAACGAGTTACAAACGGAGGAGATGCCGAACGCGAAGATTACTTTAAGTTCTTGAAGTCGGGCGGTTCTCGTTATCCGATTGAAAGCCTTAGGGTTGCGGGCGTTGATATGGAAAGTGCAAAGCCAGTTCAGGATGCGCTTGATGAATTTGCAAAAATTGTTGATGAACTGAAAGCGACGTTGCTTTAACGGAAAATCATGCGGATTTTGAGCGTTCGGAAGTGAAGCACACGGATTTTTGAAAATCTGACGATTTTCCGTTTTGTCAAATCGGTTTTTCGTTGGCAAAATCGAATTCGTGTGGATTTTAAGTCTTTTTTCCTGATTTCCTGAATAATTTTTCAAGGCGGTTCAGGATTTTTTCTTCGCTGCCGGAATTTCTTATCTTTTTGATTGGAATTCCGGTTTTTTTATATTCGGAAAAAAGTCTCCGCTGCGACCAGAACCGCTGCAAAATCTGGCGAGGAGCAAGCGGATTTTGTTGATGCGAGTCGCGTCTTTTTGCGCGTTTTAGTCTTGTGAAAAATGGCGCGGTCACAAACAGGATTAAGCCGCACATTTTCAGGATTTCCGGAGTTTTGTAAGCGACTGTCGCATTTATCGCGATTTTTGCGTTCGGATTTTCTTTTCGCGCGTTTTCGACAAATTCGCGGGTAAGTTTTATCACGATTGGATAAACGATTTCTTCCTGCTTTTTAAGCAAATCCGGACGAGGAAAAACAAGGCGACCGATCGCGCGGCGATTAAGGCTTCCGTCTGGATTTTGCAATTCGATTCCTGCAAGTTTTGCTTCTTCTGAAAACGCGTTTAAAATGTCTGAGGAAGCAGTTTCTATCGCTTTGTGAACCAGAATGTCCGCATCAACGCTGAAAAATCTTTCGTTCGGAGAAAGTTTTTTTTCCAAAAGCGAACAGATATAGTTTTTTCCGCTCGCCATTTTGCCGGTTACGCAGAGCACAATTCCGTTTTTCAAATTTCATCTCCAATTATAAATTATGCATTACGAATTATGCATTGGTTAATGGAATTCTCCCCAGGCTTTTCCGCTTTCTACAGAAACTCTGAGCGGAATGGAAAGTTTTACTGCGTTTTCCATTCTGTTTTTTATGATTTCAATTGTTTCTGCGATTGTTTCCGGCTCGTCTGGACATTCTGTAATAAGTTCGTCGTGAACCTGCAAAAGAATTTTCGCTCCGTTGTTTTTTTTATGCAAAGCCGAATCCACGTCAATCATCGCTTTTTTCACGATGTCTGCCGCGCTTCCCTGAATCGGCGTGTTCACTGCGATTCGTTCGGCGGCGGATTTTTCAAATTTGTTCCGGCTTCTTATGTTCATTATGTAGCGTTTTCTTCCGAAAATCGTTTCGACAAATCCGGTTTCTTCCGCTTTCATGATTGTCTCTGTCTTGAAACGCGTTATGTCGGAATAAAGTCGGTCGTAGTTTTCGATAAAGCTCGCGGCTTCAGTTCGTGAAATTCCCAAATCGTTTGCAAGCCGGAACGCGCTCATTCCGTAAATCACGCCGAAGTTTATTGTCTTTGCGGTTCGTCGCATTTCAGGCGTGACTTCGTCTTTTGGAACTCCGTAAATCAAAGCGGCTGTCGATTTGTGGACATCTTCGCCTTCTGTGAACGCTTTGCGCATATTTTTGTCGCCGCTCAGATGCGCAAGAACAACTAATTCAATCTGCGAATAATCCGCCGAAATCAGGATTTTTCCTTCTGGCGCGGTAAATGCGCTCCGGATTCTGCGGCCTGCTTCGTTTCGGACCGGAATGTTCTGCAAATTCGGCTCGCGGCTTGAAAGCCGTCCTGTCGCGGTTCCTGTCTGGACAAAATCCGTGTGGATTCTGTCGTTTTTGTCGCAGAGATTCGGAAGCGTCTCGACATAAGTTGACTTGAGTTTTGCAAGCTCGCGGAATTCCAGAATCATTTTCGGAACTGAATCGTACATCGAAAGCTCTTCAAGGACGGCTGTGTCTGTTGAATAACCGCGTTTTGTCTTTTTTCCGGGCTTGAGTTTCCGCTCCTCGAACAGAACTGTCTGAAGCTGCATCGGAGAAGCGACATTGAACTCGTGTCCGACTTCTTTGTAAATCGCTTTTTCCGCTTCCTCGATTTTTTCTGTGAGTTCTTTGTTGTATTCGTGAAGCGCGCTCTTATCAAGATGAATTCCTTCGGTTTCCATTCCATAAAGAACCGGAAGAACTTTCATTTCGGTTTCTGCAAAGAGTTCAAAAAGGTTCTGCTCTTTCAGGAGTTTTTCCAGCGCAAACCAGAGCTGAAATGTGAAATCCGCATCTTCCGCCGCGTAAGGAACGGCTTTTTCAAGTTCAAGGTCGGCGAAAGTCTGTCCTTTCGGAACAATCTCATCGTATTCGATTCCTTTAAGATGAATGTATTTTTCCGCAAGATATTCAAGCGAATAGGAATTTTTTCCGAGTTTGTCGGGCGACAAAAGCCAGGCAGCGACCATTGTGTCAATGATTCTGCATGAAGGTTTTCCGCCGGAAAATGAAATTCCGTTTGAATAAAGGACTTTTAAATCGAATTTTCCGTTGTGCAGAATCACAGAAACTTCGGGATTGTCAAAAAGCCGTTTGAGTTCGGCAAGGGCTTTTTCTTTAGGAATGAAATCAAGCGAGTCAAAAAGGTTTGCAGAATATAGAGGAACGTAAATCGCTTTTCCGCTTTCAAGGCAAAGGCTGAATCCGACAATCTGGCAGTTCAAAGTGTCCAGCGAATTTGTCTCTGAATCGAAGGCGACGATTTTTTTTGCAACCGCGTTGTCGATAAATGCGGAAAGCTCTGAAAAATCTGTCACGGCTTTGTAGTCGCCGTGATTCTGTTCCGGCTCGATAAAATCGGGGTGTTGCGGGGTGTCCCCGCTAGAAGGGGTAGCGGAAAACGCGGTGGTTGAGTTCATCGAAACCACTGTGTTTGTAGCGGGGGGAAGGGACGCTTCGCTAACGAGTTTTTTTCCCGATTCTTTTTTATCGGAAAACAAAACATCGCTTTCCCCACTTTCATTATTCGTGCTTTCCGCAAAAAGCCCTTCGTTCAGTTCGTTCTGCTCGCCGTTTTTCAAGGCAAGTTCTTTGTACGATTTTGAAACCGCGAATGCGCCGTAGTTTTTTAGAAGAGCCGCCGCTTTTGAAAAATTGAACTGAATCGGATTTTCCAGCGCCTCGTCAATCGAGCCGCAAGGAACTTCATTGTCCAGGCGGACAAGTTTCTGAGAAAAATACGCGTTTTCTTTTCCTTCTGCGAGTTTTTTCTGAACCGCGCCTTTAATCTCGTCGATGTGCGAATAAATTCCGTCAAGATTTTGGTATTCGTTCAAAAGCGCCGAAGCGGTTTTTACTCCGATTCCGCGGACGCCAGGAATATTGTCCGCTGTGTCGCCGTAAAGCGAAAGCAAGTCCAGAAGCTGCTCAGGTTTTACGCCCCATTCCGCTTCAACTCCGTCGGATTTTGTGAGTTTCCAGCCACCGCCGTTTTCCGGCTTCAGGATATTTGTGTTCTCCGTGACAAGCTGCATTAAATCCTTGTCGCCGCTCAAGATTCTGCATTCGCGTCCGTTTTCCTCGCATTTTTTCGCGACTGTCGCGATTATGTCGTCGGCTTCGTATCCGTCGCACTGAAGGACAGGAATTCCCATTGATTCAAGAATTTCGGAAATCCACGGAACCTGAGCGTGCAAATCGTCAGGAGTTTTGTTTCTGGTCGCTTTGTATTCAGGATAGAATTCATGGCGGAAAGTTTTTGTTGTTGAATCCATCGCCGCGATTATGTAAGAAGGCTTGTAATGTTCAAGAATGTAGTGAAAGTTTCTGAAAAAGCCGAAGAGCGCGCTTATGTTCTCTCCTTTCGGATTTGTGAGCGGCCGGCTTATAAAAGCGAAATAACAGCGGAAGATAAGTCCGTAGGAATCAAGTATGTAGACAGTTTTGTCTCTGTCTTTTCTGCCAATGTTTTCGTTTGAAATTTCAGTTTCGTTTGAATTGTTTGCCATGAAAATATAATACCCCAAATGTCGACTTTTATGAATATAATAACTCAAATGTCGATTTTCTTTGCAAGCAATAAAAAATGCACGTAGGCAAGGTTCTGATTTGAAAAACAATCTGCACAAGTGAGTGATAAAACTTAAAAATTGCAGAAAATTCTTGCCTGGTGATTTCGATAAACTCAATCACCATAATT
>CAZSHF010000097.1:0-6320 GCA_964606655.1 uncultured Treponema sp. | reverse complement strand
TTGAATGCGGCTGCGATATTTCGGCAGACGCATTTAAACCTTCTTGCCGAGAGTGCATTTTTGCATGGTTTTACAAAAGTCGACATTTGGGGTTTTATTCCGGAATCTTAAAGATTTTGCAGCTGCTTTTCCAGACTTGTTCGCAGACTTCTTCGTAATCTTTGTCGAGCATTTCCGCAAGGAATTTTGCAGTTGACGGAAGATACGCTGGCATTGTTCGCTTTTTTTCTCTGTATTCCGCCGGAATCATAAACGGACTTTCCGTTTCAAGAAGGATTCTGTCAAGAGGAATATTCATCACAGTTTCGTGAAGATTCCGCGCGTTTCTGTAAGTCAGATTTCCTGCGAACGAAAAATAAACGTTCATGTCGAGACATTTTTTTGCGTAAGACGCGTTTTCTGAATAGCAATGGAAAACTGCTCCCGAATCAGGAAGCCGTTCCCTTAAAATGTCGTAAATGTCTTTTCCCGCATCGCGGTTGTGAATAATCACAGGAAGATTGTGTTTCTGCGCGATTTCAAGCTGCTGGATGAAAAGTTCAATCTGTCCTCGTTTGTCGCCGAACTGTTTGTAATAATCAAGTCCGGTTTCTCCGACGGCTACAACATTCGCAAATCCTAAATACTGTTCTATTTTATCAAGATAATCTTTTCCAGGATTTGTGACTTCTGACGGCGCGATTCCGACCGCATGATAAATTCCAGGAATCGCCTTGAGGTTCGGATAAACGCGTTCAAAATCGTGCAGACTGTTGTTTATGCTTACAATTCTGGAAACTCCAGCCTGCTTTGCCTGCTGAATGACGCGTAATTGTTCAATAGGATTATCGTATATAAGCCCGATATGAGCGTGAGTATCAAATAACTGCATTGCTTTTTCCCAAAATATAGATGAGTGATATAGAGCGATTGCCCAAAGAAACAGTAGTTTTTTTCTCTATTCCTACCGATAAAGATAATATAGGTTTTCGGAATTGTCAAATTTCCGGCATTAAAAATTTCGTCATACCGAGGAAAGAAAAACTGGGAGATGAAGCAAAAACAATAAAAAGCTGAATGAAAAATAAATGCTTCCAGGGCTTCCGCATTATAATTTCTTTATAAAGAAATTGGCGCTCGGGAGCGGAGCGTTAGTGGCAAAAACACTCTAGTTTGCTGCCGCGTGAGCGGCAACGTATATGGTTCCAAGGCAAACTAGCGTGTAGCACAATATTGTGCGGTTTTGACCACTAACGATTCGCGACCAGAAGCCATTTTTTTAATTAAAGTCAATTATAATACGGAAGCCGTGTATATGCTTCGCCTTCCCTTTGACAATATTTTCTCTATGATGTTATAATTTCAAACTGGCATTTGGTGGAATATCGGATTTTTGTTTTGCGTGACTTTTGACTTTTTCAAATTCAAAAATCCTTTGTTCGTTATTAAAAAACAGAAATAAGTTGCTGGAGATTTACTTTGTCTAGAACGCAGAAATACAAAAAGATTGAAAAGAAATTTGCTTCCAATGTCCATAATGGTTTTGTTTCGTTCTTTAAAGCGATTAAAAATTTCTTTGTAAAAGCATTTAAAATTTTTGACAGCAAACTTACGATAATGATTGTCCCTCATTCGCAGGGAAAAGTGATAAACCTTCAGACAAATGTGTTCGCGCTCGCTTTGGGCGGAATTATTGTTGTCGGAATCGTAACATCGTTCCTTTATTTCAACAGACGCGCGGTTTCTTCAAACATTGAAATAACAAATCTAATGAACAGAAACCGCGAGACTTTGGCAAGCCTTGACGAGCTCCGCGATGAAAACACAAACCTTCTTCAGGCGGCAAAACGGTTTCAGGCTTCGCTTTCGCAGTCGCTTTCGTTGCTGGGAATTGACGGCGGGAACAATGTTTCTCAGAATTCTATCAATTCAAGCGACCTTTCTTCGCTTTTCAGTTCAAGAGACAATATTTCCGGTTCTGTAAATGAAAGTTCAGACATTCGCTCTTTGACCGCATATCTTGAAGATTCTGTTCAGCCGATTGAACAGATTGGAAAAATGCTCGACAGCCAGAGTTCGCTTTTCCGAGAGATTCCGAACATCTGGCCTGTAAACAATCCGAATGTTCATATTTCGCAGCAGTTCGGTCCTACAATCCATGCGATTACAGGACAATGGTATGTTCACAAAGGACTGGACTTTTCAACTTGGCGTTCCGGCGACCCGATTATGGCGACCGCAAACGGACAAGTTGTTACTGTCGGTTACGATGCAAGTTTCGGAAATTATATAGTTATTCGCCACAAGCACGGAATGTACACTCGTTTCGCGCATATGAGTGCAACTCGCGTGAAAAAAGGCGAATATGTGAATCAAGGTCAGGTCATCGGTTATATCGGAAACACTGGAGTTACAACCGGTCCGCATCTTCATTATGAAGTTCATATCGGCTCAGATGTTGTTGACCCTGCAAAATATATAAACGTAAAACTTTCAAAATAAAATGGCTCTTCGTTTTGATGATATTTCTATAAATACTCTTATCGGGAACGGCTCTTTTGTAAAAGGCGATTTAAAAGTCAACGGATTTATAAGAATCGACGGCGACATCGACGGAAATCTTGAAACGGACGGAGCGGTTATCATAAGCGAAAAGGCTAGGATTCGCGGAAACATCACAGCAAAATCGATAATTGTCGGCGGAATCATAATCGGCGACATAACAGCGAAAGACGGAGTAAAACTTCTTTCGTCATCTGCGGTCATCGGAAATGTCATTTCAAGAAAAGTTCAGATGGAAGACAATGTTGTTTTCCACGGACATTGCATTTCGGTTCAGAATGAAGAAAATTACGCTCTTGCTGCCGACCGATTTCTTCAGGCAAAAGCAATCAGAGACAAGGCGATTCTTTAATGAGTTCAATCGATTCTGTTGGGGCTTCACTTTATTTTTCCGCCGCCGCGAACGCTTCTGCCGAAGCAAAAAAAAATAAAGACAAATCAAAAACTCAGAACACAAAAAAGACTTCGTTCAGTTCGATAATCGAAAAAAAACAGAAGCTTGAGGAGCTTGAATCTGCCGGGCTTCCGCCTGAAATTGCGGAATTAAACGAGGAAGATGCGGTCATCTTTTTGAAAGACGCTTTGGACATTGCCGCGGATAAACTTGAAGAAAATCAGACTTCAGAAAATTTCGCGGAATTCAGAAAATCGGTTCAGCAGTTTTTCAGATACATTGAAAAAAATAATTTTGAAGTCACAAAAAACAAAAGGCTGAAAGCGCGGATGACAATAAAGAAAAGCGTGTTCAATACAATCCGGCGGCCGCAAGATCCGTATTTTCAGGTAAAAGTAGTGAATCAGCGGCTGGATGAAATTGCAAGAATGATTCTGCATAATCACGCTGATAAAATTCAGCTTTTGAATAAGGTAGGAGAAATCAAAGGGCTAATTGTAGATTTTTTTGCGGATTAGCATTTATAATAAAAAACTATGAGCGACATTTTTGAAAACGATATAGATGACGAGGCGGAAAATCTTTCGGCTCTTGAAGATAACGATATAGAAACCCAGGAAGAGGATTTGTTTTTTTCTCAGCCTCTTTTTGTCCTGAAATTGGCTTATTCGTGCGAAAGCATTTATGCAAAAAACGACAAAAAACTGAATGTCGAAACCGGCGATTTTGTTATCGTTCCGACCAGATACGGACGCGATATGGCGAAAATTATCGGGCAGGCGAAAAAGCCCGTCGGAGCAAAACATTCTGATGTCGTCGTGATTGACAGAAAAGCGACAAAAGAAGATTTAAAGAAAGCCGAAGAAAATAAAGCGAAAGAAAAAGATGCGTTCAAGACTTTCAAAGAAAAAGTCGCGGCTCACAGGCTTGATATGAAACTGATTTCTGTTCATTTTCTTGTCGATGAGCAAAAAGCCTTGTTCTTTTTCAGTTCAGAAAACAGAGTTGATTTCCGCGAGCTTGTAAAAGATTTGGTCAGCGTGTTCAAAATGCGGATTGAATTGCGGCAAATCGGCGTTCGCGATGAGGCGAGAATTTGCGGCGGACTTGGCGTTTGCGGTCGGCCTTTCTGTTGCCACGGAGTTTCGGACCGGCTTCGGCCTGTCGCGATAAAAATGGCGAAAGACCAGAATCTGTCTTTGAATTCAATGAAAATTTCGGGGCAGTGCGGCCGGCTTTTGTGCTGTCTTTCCTACGAAGTCGACTGGTACAATGAGGCGAGAAAAAAATTGCCTTCGGAAGGACTTCGTATTTCTTACGACGGAACAGATTTTAAAATCACCGAAGTGAATCCGATTACATCTATGGTCAAAATGCTTGGCGAGGACGGACGGCTTCTTGAAGTCAACGCGAAGCGTTTTGTAAAAGAAAACAACCGCTGGAAGATAAACTGAAATTTGTGTACGCTTTTAAGCCGGAAAGCGAAATCCTGTCACTGCAAAACCGCGATTATTTCTGATGATTTTTCGGTGAAAGGATTCATTTCAAAATCCGCGAAGAAATCGGCTTTTCTGAATCCCGCTTCTTTTGAGAATTCATTTATTTCGTCTTTTTTCAAGGGATAAATTTCGACATCTTGAAGAATCGAAAATTCTTTTCCGTCGAAAGTTTTCATTCGTTTTGTAATCGTTGTTTTTCCGTTTTTTTCGCTGATTGTCGTGAAAAGTTCCGCATTTGAAGAAGATTTTGCCGGAAGCTCAATCGATTTGTTTTCAGAAAGCAGACCGAAATTGAAAAACCTTAGAACGACAGTTCCGTTTTCCGCGAGAATTTCGTTCAAATCTTTTAAGAAAATCCTAAGTTTCTGCTGGTTTGAATTGTAGCAGATTCTGTTTTCAACAACATTTATTATATTGTAAAACTTTTTTCCAAGATATTTTGAAAGCTCGTTTTCAGGCAGACTGAAAAAACGAATTGGCGTAAGCTCATTTTGCTTTTTAAGGTTTGCGGCTTCAAGAAGCGGAGGAAAATTTTCGATCCCTGTAACATCGCAGCCTTGTTTTGCAAGAAAGAATTCAAGATTTCCTGTGCTTGTTCCAATGCTCAGAATTCTGGTCGGTTTTGGCTGTCCGTTCAGGATTTTCTTGTAAAAGCCTTTCGCCGGTTCCGTGATTGAATTCAGTTCGTCAAAATATTCGACGAGATTTTTAATAAACTCCATACTAAAATAATAATCCAGAATTTGTATTTTGCAAGCGGACTTTTCAAAATGGATTTGGAAAAGGGTTTTGAAAAAGTTTGAAATGCTTCCAGACCGCTTTGAAAAAGTTTGCAAATCATTTTGAGATTGTTTTGAAATTAGTTTTTCAGAAGATTGAAAACAGAAAATCGCTGTTAAATAAAACAAGGAATCCTTCAATCAGAATTCCTTGTCTGGGCCATCTAAGACTTGAACTTAGGACCAAAGGATTATGAGTCCTCTGCTCTAACCACTGAGCTAATGGCCCGAAGTGCGTTCATACTATCATATTTAGAATGTTTCGGTCAAGGTTTCGCGGTTTTGAGTTTTTTAGAGGTTTTTGCGGGTTTGCGCAAAATGCTGTGTTTATTTCATAGATGATTATAATACGGAAGCTCTGTGATTTAAAAATCGTCCAATTGTAGAAAAAATTAGAAAAGTGTACTATAAAATCTGTACTGAAACACAATATTTTACGAGAGGTCGTGTTATGGAAGAAATTCTTGAATTGTTGCGGCAAAATGCTAGGCTTTCGGTTGCGGATATTTCTGCAATGACTAAAAAATCAGAAAGCGAAGTCGCCGCCATTATTAAAAAACTTGAAGATGACGGAATTATTTTAAAATATGCGGCCATTGTAAATCCAGAAAAATCTGGCGAAAGTAAAGATAAAGTTCGTGCGGAAATTCAGTTGCAAGTTACGCCGGAACGCGAACACGGATTTGACGCGCTTGCCGACAGAATTTATCGCTTTCCGCAAGTAAAGTCGCTTTTTTTAATGAGCGGCGGCTACGATTTTAAGGTAATTATCGAAGGCGATTCTTTGCAAGATGTTGCATTTTTTGTTTCTAATAAACTTGCAACTTTGGAAGGCGTTCGTTCTACAAAAACTTGCTTTATTCTTAAAACTTATAAAGAAAACGATATTGTTTACGTAGAAGACGAACGCGACCGCCGCGAAGCACAAGCGTAAGGGCGAAGCGATAATTTTATTGTGAAGATAATTGCTTTTGCTTCGCCTTCCAGTTTGCAAGCAAACTGGCTAGATAAACAAGCAGACGTTGTCATCGAGTTTACTTCGTAAACATCGCAACGGGGCGTTGCGGGGTGTCCCCGCACGGTGGGTAGCGAGCAACGAAGTGCGAG
>CAZSHF010000096.1:0-6327 GCA_964606655.1 uncultured Treponema sp. | reverse complement strand
TTCTGGAAAAGTCCTGCCAAAGTCGACAAAATCTGAAGATGTGTCTGAGGATTCTGAGTGAGAAGAACGAACATAACATAAACTTTTATGCCGTCAGGAGATTTCATATCAATCGGCTTTTTAAGATAAACAACAGCGATTCTCTGTTCGCTTTCATCTTTTATTATTGAAGCGCGGACGTGAGGAAGAGCGATTCCGTTTCCGACCACAGTGCTCATTATTTTTTCGCGGGCGCACAGCGCGTTATAAACAGTTTCCTTGCTTAAATCAGCAGGCAAATCCATCTTGTCAGTCACTTGTCTGTAAATGACCTCAGGCGTTTCGCCTTCAACAGAATAAAAAACTCCACCCTTGCGAATCAGTCCAGCAATGTCAACAGCCATTTTTCACTTCTCCATTCTATTTTACAATCTTAAAGCCGTTTTTAGATTCCTTGTCGATTGCAGTCTTAAGCTCTTCGCTTACGCACTCAAAATTAAATCTCATTCCTTCAAGAGAAAGTTCAATTTCGTCCATTTCGTTTATGACAGATTCGGAATCCTCTTCCATCATTTCAAGAAGGTGGGTAACATGACCGTAAATCTGAGAAAGAATAACGAGCGGCTGCTGCGGATAAGCATCCAAATCGTTTCCTTCTATATCAATCAAACAGACAAGTTCATTGACTATCGCGTAAAGTTCCAGAGTTTCGTGCCGGATTTCAGCAATCTGTGAATCTGCAAAGCGATTGTAATTCTGAAAAAGTATATCATGTCGAGATTTCAAGTGCAACAACATACGATTCTTCTGTTCAGCGGAATAATATTCCTGGCAAGGATACATTTTCTTCATCAGCTCGGCAAAATCATCGCTGTTCGAATAAATCATATCTTTTATAAACGAAACAGAAATCGCCTCGTGAAGCGGAATCAACGGCTGATACTGGCCGAATCTGACAGTTTTTGCGGATTCATCGATAATCGGCCTGTTCCATTCGCCGATTGCAGGAACATCTTCGCCTTTCCGCCAAATTCGCGATTCAACTCCGAACGGCTCGATTCCGATTTTTTTTGAACGCGCAAAAAATTCTGAAAGAGAACCGCAGTCTTCTTCGCAGAAAACTTCCGCGCCTGTAAAGAAAATGTACGCAAGCTGCTCTTCAATCGAATTTCTAGGTCCAAGATAATCCAGGGAATCCAGCATATAATTTTCAAGATTTTCGTACCATTTGTTCCGCGCCATATCCATTTCTGTAACCTGAAAAGGACTTTCAATGTGCCTGTCGATTTTAAGCTCAACTTCGCCGTCGTCCCAGTCAAGAAGGCGGCATAAAATTCTGTCGTTCGCAGAAAGCCCGTCCTTCAAAAGCGGCTCAAGCGAAATCGCCGTAACCTGAATTTCATTCGGAAGAAAAAAATCAAAGTCGGCAAGATTCATTTTGTCGCGGTTCACAGGATCTGCGGCGATGTACTGGACAGAAAATTCCTCTCCGTAAAGAGTGAACAAATCAAGGACAAAATCGCTGTCAAATGTTTCAATTTTCTGAGGAAGTTTTTTTCCTTTGTAGAAAAAGTTCAGTCCGCAGCTCAAATAATCCGGGTCGACAAAAGGCATACAGCGGTCGCCCGGAATAAAAACGCCCTTATCAATTTCCTTGCGGCTCGGCTTGAAACTGAAAAACCTTCCGCCAAAAACTCCTGCGCGCGTCTGAAAATGATTTTCGTCAAGATAAAAAACATTTTCCGCACATTCAAGATAATCCCTGGCTTCGTCCACAGAAGATTTTATTCCAAGATGGTTCAGGAATTTCAGGAATTCTTTTGGAGTGAAAACATCCGGATAAGTGCGGAAAAATTTTCTGATTAACTGTTCGGCAGAAGCGTTCATATATTTAAAATACTAATGAATCATCAAATTTTCAACCGGATTGAAACACGTGCAAAAACCGTTTTTCCCTGCAGCAAATCACTTTTGTAAAAAAAAACATTTTCACGCGGCAAAACGTTCTCACGAAAAAAAACGCTTTCAAGGAAAAAAAATTCTCATGCAAAAAAAATGCCTTCACGAAAAAACGCCGTATCCGAAAAAAAATCGTTCTCAAGTAAAAAAAAAAACATTCCCACGCGAAAAAACGTTCTCACGCAATCCGCAAATCTTCCGCCTTGATTCCGATTTTATTTAAAATTTCTTCAAATTGAGGAACAGAAAGCCCCGTGACTTTTACAGTAACTTTTCTGTTCTCTTTGTCCTGACATTCGCGCGTCACAATCGAAATTATGTTTCCGTTCTGCCTTGCGATTTCTTCAGCAAGATTTGCAATCGTTCCGGGCTTGTCCTCCATTTTCAGGCTCGCCCTGACTCCGCTTTCCCTTGCCCCGAACATATCCGTGAAAAGATTGAACAAATCGCTTTCAGTTATGATTCCGACAAGAACACTTCCGTTCATGACAGGAACGCAGCCAATCTGATTGTCGACCATAATCCGCGCGCATTCTTCCACGGTTTCATTTTCCGCGACAGTAATCACATTTTTGTTCATCACTTTTGAAACAGTCAGCTTTGAAAGAAGATAGCCGATTTCAAACATATCAAGAGTTGTCGCTTCAGAAGGTCCGGCCTTTGACAAATCGTTTTTTGTAAGAATTCCGACAAGTCTGTTCGCCTTGTCAACAACAGGAAGTTTTCCGATTTTATGTTTGTTCATCAAGGCTTTCGCGTCAGTCACCGAAGCTTCGGGAGCAATGCACACAGGATTTTTCGCCATAACATTTTTTACAATCATAAGTCCTCCAAAATCGCGATTCGCCGCGTCAAGTCACATTTTCCTAAAACATTATAGCACAGATTTTTTGTTTGGGCGGGTTTATTTTCCTACTTGTGTTCCGCGGCCCGCTCACGCTCGGTCTCACTCCGTTCGCAATGCACTCAAGGCGTGCAAATCTCACTCCGTTCGCCTTTTGCTCCGCAAAACCGCTCCATACAAGCGCCGTGATTAATCGGAAGTTTTTATCTTGAATCTCCCTCTCAGAAAATGCCTGAAGTTCTGGATTTTATAAAATGCAAAGAAACGAAAATTCAAGAACGCTTTTTCGCTCTCAGCAATTCTTTAAAATCCGGCTGTTTATGAAATCCTCAAAGCCTTCCGCGTCATCAAACAAATACGAATTGATTCCAAGTTTTTCCGCCGCACTGACATTTTCTTTTTTGTCGTCGGTGAAAAAAGTTTCGCCCGCAGAAAAACCTTCGGCTTCAAGAATAGTTTTCCAGAAATCAGGATTCGGCTTTGAAAGCCCAAGATGAATCGACGCGTAAGTCATATCGAAACAAGCATAATCTCCGCGCGAAAGATGATTGTCGTAATGGCTTTCGATTGTGTTTGTTCCGCAGACAACCCTGTTTCCTTGTGATTTCAGTTTTTCAACAAGCCGGACAGTTTCCCTTTTCAATTCGGGATGGAACAAAAGCCGCCACCAGTCCGAGTTTATCTTTTTTCCAATACGCTCGCCGACAATTCTCCAGTATTCTCTTGAACTCAGAAAACCGTCGCTCATCTTTTCAAAAAGATTTTCCTCCGTTCCTTTTCCGCTCGCTTCGTTCAGTTTTTCAAGCGGAACTCCGATTCGTTTTGCCGCTTCCTCAAAAATACTGTTCTCCGCGGTGCTTGTGACAACTCCGCCCATATCAAAAATAAAAAGCATAAAAATTCCTTAAATACCCCAAATGTCGAGTTTTATAAACCGCATAAAAAATAATTGTTTGAACTTCCGCGAAAATCCGTTTTCGCTCCGTTCAGAAATAACTTTTTCGTCCATAAATAAAAACTCGACATTTAGTGGTAAACAATCTTCCCCGTCAGAACGAAATGATTTCTTCGTAAACTTCTATCGCGAAGTTGTCCGTCATTCCGCTTATGTATTCAATCACGCATTTTTCAAAACTCTGGTAATCTTCAAGGCTGAAAATCTGTTCTGTGTTGAACCTCATCAGACGTTTTTTGTCAGTGATTCTGATTCCGTTTGTTCCCATCGGCTTGTAATCCGCGTATTTTATGCACCAGTCGCGGAAAGTCTTTCCAAGTTTAGGATAATAGCGGAGCGCGCTTTCAAGCCGGCCGTTGCAGGCAAAGTTTTGAGTCCGCATCAAAGTCCTGTAAATTGTCCGCAGAATATTTTCCGCGTAAACCGAAAATTCCTTCAGACGCCAGTGGCTGTAAATATGCGCAAAATTGAATTTTTTGATTTCAAGGATGAACTTAAAATATTCCTCGCTGAAGCAAATCCCTTTTTCCGGCGAAGACTGCTCGCACAAATCCACAATCAAATCATTAATCAGAACAGTCGTGTTCACAGCCTTTCCGGAACGGAACGCGTGTTTTCCCTTTCCTTTGAGCGTAGAATTCACGATTTCGCGGATATGACGGTACGCGCACATATCGATTATATGATATTGCCGCGCGTCCTCGATGTCGCGTCCAAGATACGCGATTTTGTCCGCGACTTTCACAACGCAGCCTTCCCAAGTGAACGGCTGAATGATTCCAGGCCGTTTTATCGAATACAAATCAATCGCGTCGTTCCTAGGGTTTATTCCCTGCTGGTCGATTTCGCCGCAATGACAAATCAGTCCGTCGCGGACCGCATAAGTAAGATTAAGCCGCTGCTCAATCGCATCCGGGTCAGGCAAAGTTTCAATATAATCCGCAAAAAAAAGGCTGTTTCTTTCGTGCCAGAATTTTTTCGGAGCGTTCTGGCCTTCTTTCTGCTCCATCAGATTGTTCAGGCAATCCTCGCCATGATGACCAAAAGGAGCGTGTCCAATATCGTGCCCCAAGGCGATTGATTCGGCAAGCTGTTCGTTCAGCCCAAGATATTTTGAAATAGTTTTCGCCACGCTCGCAACGTGCATAACGTGTTCCATCCGAGTGCAGACGTGGTCATTGTGCGGAGAATAAAAAACCTGCGTCTTGTGTTTAAGCCTGCGGAAAGCCTGGCAATGCAGAATCCGCGTGTAGTCGCGTTCCCAGTCCGAGCGGATTTCGTTCCGCGAATAAATCGGAAGCTCACGTTTGACCGCCGCTTCCCACTTAGGATTTTTTTCGTCCATCCGGACACTTTCAAAAGAATTCAGCATAAAACGATTATACGTAATTTTTTTGTCGGGCGCAAATTTGTTTTCCCAGCCGACTTTCCAGCGCTACCCTCACGGTCGGTGTTTTTCGCCGCCGCAAACGCCGGCAAAAAACACGCGCTTCGCGCCGCTTACAATCCGGGCGCGGTTTTACTGTTCAAGATTTTATTTCATTCACCTTTTTAGAAAGTTCTCTGCACGGCGGAAGATAAAATCCGCAGCGAAAACGGAACACAAAATTATGAAAGTTTTCAAGAATGTAAATGTGATGCAATCATGATTCAGAATTCGTTTTTCAAAAAAATCAAACATCCGTCATTTCCTTTGAAATCGAAACCAAAAGATTTTTGTCGCGTTCAGAAAGTTTTTTGTAATTTTCAATTAATTTTCTTGTCTGCGGATTTTGCAATCCTTGTAAAAATGCGTTGCTGTCAGACGAATTATCAGGATTTTTACCAGTAACCAAATATTCTGACATTCACGTTCACATTGGGCAATTCAACGAAGTTTATTATGACGCACTGGAAGTATTCAACGCGATTGAATCAACTTTCAAAAAAACTGGCGTTTCGGAGATTTATTTTTCTTCAACTTCTAGCTGCCGCGACGATGTGGAACTTTCTAAAATTGAAGAAGAAACTGCTTACACTTTGCAATTCAAATCTGACGTTCTTACTGTTCATCCATATCTTTGGTTCGTTCCTAAATATGCCGAACAAAAAATCAATGTAAAATCTGCAATGAAATCATTTGATTATGTTGGATTCAAGTTGCATCCATTTGCTCAAAAATGGAATTTAGAAAATCCTGTTCATAAAAAATGCTTGGAAGATATTTTTGAATACGCAACAGAATACAAAAAATCAATATTAATTCATTCAGGAATCAACGAAAGCAATCCGCTCCGTTTTGAACAATTTTTTAAGAATTTTCCAAACGCAAAAGTGATTTTAGCTCATTCAAATCCGCCAGAAACAGTTGCAACTCTTGTAAACAAATACAAAAACGTTTTCTGCGATACAGCGTATGCAGAAAAGAAAAACCTAAAAATAGTTTTTCAAAAAATAAAAGACAAGTCAAAAATTCTTTTTGGAACAGATTTTCCAGTCACAAATTATTTTGACACAAGGCTTTTCGGAAACAAAATGCCCTTGCAACAACAATACGAAAAAGATTTTAAATTGTATTACCACCGACATTCTGTGTCATCTTCAAAATGAT
>CAZSHF010000095.1:0-6381 GCA_964606655.1 uncultured Treponema sp. | reverse complement strand
CATAAAATACACTGTCCACTCGCTACGCGACCAAAAACCTGTTTTTTTATTAAAGTTGGTTATAATGCGGAAGCCTTGGCTTTGAGAACCGTGCGAGTTGCGGTTTTAAGTCCTAATCGGTAATATTTTTTTTATGAAATTTGCTGAGACTAAATTTTTCAGGAAGATAAAAACCTTGTGCGTGCTTTATTTCACTTTCACTAAAATGGGCGCGGTGACTTTCGGCGGCGGACTTGCGATGATGCCTGTTCTTCAGAAAGAGCTTGTTGCAAAACGCGGCTGGATTACAGACGAGGAGCTTCTTGATTATTACGCTATCGGACAGTCTACTCCGGGAATAATCGCTGTGAATGTCTCGACTTTTGTCGGATACAAGCAGCTTGGCGTTCTTGGCGGAATTGTCGCGACCTTGGGAATCGTTACTCCTTCGCTTCTGATTATCATGCTTCTTGCAAAGCTTATTGATTCAGTCGACGAGTTTCCTGCGGTCCAGAAAGCCTTGAAAGGCGTGAATGTCGCTGTCGCCGCTCTTCTTACAAAAGTCAGCTTTGATTTCTGCAGAAAAACAATAAAGAATGTGTTTTCCGCGGCTCTAGTTCTTTGCTCCTTTGTCCTGGTCTATTTCTTTAAAGTCCAGTCGTTTTTTGTGATTTCAGGCGCGGTTCTGATCGGGGCGGCGGTTTATTTTGCGGGCAATCCTTCTTTCAGAAAGCGAAAGTCAAAGGACGAAAAAAATGTTTCGGAGGACAAAAATGCCTGAAATCTCTCTTCTTGAGCTTTTCGGAATATTTTTTTATGTGGGGCTTTTCACAATCGGCGGCGGACTTGTCGCGATAACTCTGATGCAAGAAACGATTGTCGAGCGCGGTCTTGTTTCTCCCGAGCAGTTCTACAATATGGTCGCGATTTCAGAAAGCACTCCCGGACCTATCGGAGTGAATATGGCGACTTTTCTGGGATTCGAGCTTTACGGAGTTCCCGGAGCGGTGATAACGACTTTGGGCGAGGTTCTTCCTTCGATAATTGTGATTCTTGTCATCGCGAAATTTCTTTCTGCGTTCAAGGACAAGCCTCTGGTCCAGAATATTTTTGTCGCTCTTCGTCCTGCGGCCACAGGACTTATCATTGTGGCGACGCTGAACATTTTTGTCCTTTCTCTTATGAATCTTCCGTCTTCGTTCGCGGATTTAAAATCGCCTGGAACCTTGAAAAATCTTTTTGACTGGAAAAACCTCTTCTTCTATTTTATGGCTTTTCTCCTTGTCCTGAAGACAAAAATACATCCTGTTTTCATAGTCGCTTTGGGCGCGGTATTCGGAATCCTGTTTCTTTAAAGCGTCTTTGCGGTTTTGGACGCTCTGCCGTTTTCGCAATCGGAAGCGGCATTTTTTCGCAAACTCAGACGTTTTCATTTAATGTACATTAAAATTTTTCCTCACTTTTGCCGATAATATGTTATAATAATTCTGTCAATCAATTATCAGACTTGAGGTCGCTATGTATAAAACTAAAAAGAAGGCATTGTCAATAGTAATTTATGCAGCTTCTGCCGTGCTTTACATACTTTTTACGCTTCTGCTTCTTCTTAAAAACAGAGATAAAGAGTCTATCACGATAAACTTAGGGATTCCTTCCGTCATGTTCCTGGCTTTTCTGGTCATCATAACGGGGCTCAAGAAATTTGTGTCCAAGTTCCTTTTCAGGCAGAGTTTTGTGAAAAGCGACACAAAATATCTTGTTGAATTCATCGACAGGCTTAGGTTCTGCTATTCCTTTGAGGACTTGTTCGATGCGATAAACGAAATCCTTGAGCTTAAAGCCGACTGCGCCGCTCTTCTGATTGACAGGGAAAAGAATTATGTCCTTTACAACAGCCCTAACAGGATTTCTTCGTATTATACAATCCGCGACAAGCTTGTCAGGAACTTTCCGCTTTCCTGGAAAGAAGGATTCTGTTTTATCGGAGATTCATACGATGTCGTTTCCTCGTGCAGAAGCGCGCGCGGATTTCTTCTTTACTGCAACAACTGCCAGCTTTATGTGTTCAACCGTTACACAAAACTTTTTGACACGGCGGTCTACGACAGGCTTTTTGAGGAATACAGCCGATTCCTTTCACGGTGCAAGACAATCGAAAACCTTGCGGAAATTTCTTCGCTCACAAAAGAATGGGAGCAGCTTGCCGAGACTCAGGTTTCTTTCCTTCCTCAGAAAATGCCGGAAATCCAGCGTCTGAAGCTCGCCGCTTATTACCGTCCGCTTGTGAATGTTTCGGGCGACTATTATTCGGTTCTTCCGATTGACAGCTCAAAGACGCTTCTTATGCTCGGAGACGTTTCGGGAAAAGGTCTTCCAGCCGCCTTGATTATGGGTCTTGTCATGAACACAGTGAAAATCATTGAGGACAAAGAGGATCTTGTCGCGATGGTCGGAAGGGTAGACAAGGCGATCAAGGATATGCACCTTCAGGACAAATACACTGTCCTTTTCCTTGGAATTGTAGACACGGAGCGGATGACAATGACTTATCTGAACGCTTCTATGTCCGACCCGAAAATACTTTCGCGCGCGCCGGACGGATACAGAATCAAAGAGCTTCCTTCCACGGCAAGCCTTGTCGGAATCATCGATATGGACGATGTCCGCATTTCTGAAATCCGGCTTTTCCGCGGCGATATGATTCTTCTTGCGACCGACGGTGTTTCTGAAGTGATGGACGACAACGGAGTTGAGCTTGGCGACACTGAAATATTCAAAGAAACCTTGCAGACAAGCGCTGCAAAATCACCGCAGATGTTTATCGATGACATTGTGAATCTTGTCCTGAAATACAACGGCGACAAGCGTCTTCACGACGATGTTACTATGCTGGTGGCAAAGGTAGGCTGATATGATTTTTATTGTACTGAACTTGATTCTGACGGCTTTTCTTATTGGCGAGACCGTTTATGTGGACAGAGTTGAAGGAAAGAAATTCGACGGAACAAACCCTGCGATTACAAATGTCCTTCTTCTTGCTGTCTCGACCGGACTTTTCACTTTGTTCTACTGCGTAAGAGGAATGGTGACTCCTTCGCTTTTCACATTGCTGATGAGAGCCTGTCTGATGATAGAAGGCTGTATGCTTGTGAACATCGCTTTCTGTTTTCCTTACTACGCCTGGAAATACTCTTCGGGAATCCTTTATCTGATAAAATTCGTTTTTTATGTGCTTGTAGGATTTTTTGTGTTCTTCAAGTTCCGGTCAGTGACAATTTCTCCGGATGCAGGAATCGTCATTGAATCTGAAAAAATTTTCCAGGGTTCTTACGGCCAGATGTTCGGCTGGACATGGGAAAATCTTTTCGACGCGGTATTCAGATACATAATGCCTTTTATAGGCTGTCTTTCAATGCTCATAAAAAACGAGATGAACGCGAACAGGCTGGACAGGCACAAGGGAATTGTCTATACAGTCGCCCTTGTCTCGATGTGGGTTCTTATCGCGGGGCTTAAAATTGTGTCTCGTATAAATCCGGCGTACGCTCTGCTTCATTATTATATTTATGTTCCGCTTCTTCTGCTTCTGCCTTACACTTCATGGCTCACACAGGCTCCGGGCGGACGGGGCGTTATCTCGTTCTCCATAAAAGCGGTTTTCCTTTATTTTCTTCCGTCTGTTCTGGTCGGAATCGCATTTATGTGGATTTTCCATCTTGCGAACGATTACGGCGCGGCTCTTGCTGTTGTCGGAATAATCGTGATGCTTGCTGTCCTTTTTGTCGGACGGTTTGCGGTCAAGCCTCTTGTGAAAATCGGACAGAAATTCAGGCATTCCTCGGATTACGAGCAGGCGTTTGAGCAGGACCTTGCGTCAATCGACTACAGCGGCGAAATGGATGCGATTGCGAACAATATGTACCAGATTTTCAACAAGCACGTCGAGTCAACTTCTATGGCGGTCTACATCAACGGCGGAAACAACACATTCGAGTGCGCCTACACATCAAACGGAAAGAAAGTGAAAATCGATGAGTACGAGCAGATGTTCGAGTCGCTTCTGAACATCGGAAAAAACGTCGTGATTTACAATGAAGTCGAGTCTCTTCATGCCCTTTCGGGAATAAAACGCTCCCTTGAAAAATTCTTCAAGCTCACCGCGGCGGACGCGATGTTCGTTCTTAACGAAGGACGCGATGTCCACGGAATCATTCTTCTGGGCGCAAAGCCGAACAACGACCATTACAAAGAGTACGACCTGAACGCTTTCACAAAACTCTACTCGTATTTCTTTGTATTCGGCTACTATATGCGGAACATTTCAAACAAAGAGATTATAGGAACTGTAAACCGCGAGCTTAAAATGTCGAGCCAGATTATCTCTTCAATCCAGGAGAATATGGATCTGGTGAAAAATCCGAAGATGGATGCAGGCTGTGTCATGATTCCGGCCCACAATATCGGAGGCGAATTTGTGGACATGATCCGGCTTACCGACACAAGGCATCTTTTTGTTGTCGGCGACTTGAGCGGAAAAGGAATCGCGGCTTCGATGAGCATGGTTATTCTTAAAGCGATTATCCGCGCTTATCTTGCGGAAACACACGACTTCAAGCAGCTTGTCGTGAAAATAAACCAGTTTGTAAGGAACAATCTTCAGAAAGGAACGATTTTTGCGGGAATGTTCGCGATCGTGAATTTTGAGAACGACACATTGTATTATATAAACTGCGGAATTCCTGCGATTTTCCTCTACACAGAAGTCTACAACAATGTGATTGAGATTCAGGGAAGCGGACATATTCTGGGATTCGTGAAAGACATTTCGCCTTATATTTCTGTAAAGCAGATGAAGCTTCACAGGAACGACCTTGTTTTCACCTGCACGGACGGACTTATCGAGTCACATTCTTTAAGAGGCGAGCAGTTCGGAAAAGACAGAATCCAGCGCAATATGGTCGCGAACGCGATGTATCCTGCAAGCCGAATGGCGCGTTTTGCCTACGACGAGCTTGTGCACTTCATGTCGCACGAAATGGAAGACGATGTTTCTGTCCTTGTGATGAAATATCTGAAAGACAACGAGTCTGAAAAGCAGGGAGATGATTCTTCGGCTGCTGTCCGAGAGACGGAAGAGAAGCCTGAGCTGGAATTTGCATCCGGAATTGAAGAGAATACGGATGTGAATGAGAATTCTGTGGCGGAAACTCTTGAAAACGGTTTTAGCGCAGGCTCGGCGGAAGAAAACAAAACAGACCCCGAATCTGAAACAGAGTCTGAAACGGAATCTGAGGGCAATGCTGATTCAGGATTTGAAAACGCTTTAGAAAGCAGTCCTGAAAACAACCTTGAGAATAGTCTTGAAACCGCTCTTGATGAAAATTCTGTAGCGGAAGAAGAAGTTTCTTCTTTTGATTTGCCGGATATTCCGGACATTTCTTCTGAAATCAGCGCGGAAGAAATCTCTGGAAAACCAGAGGAAACAGAAGCGACCTTTGAGGAAAGCGCAGGGACTTCAGAATCTTTGGAATCTTCTGAATCAGAGGGAGATCCAAGTCTTCCTGATTTTGACAGCGATGATTTTGACATAGACAATCTTCTTTCAGGACTTGACGAGTAATTTTCAGAAAACTGGAGGCAAAAAATGGAACAGCTTACTGCGACAAGAAAGGAAGGCGCGGATTACATTCTTTTTGAGCTTAACGGGGCGTTCAACGCTTACACTGCGCCGAATATTCAGAATAAAATATACAAGGAAATCGAGACGCACAATGTTGTCCTTGACCTGAACAAAGTGATTCAGCTTGATTCTTCCGCGCTTGGAGTGATAATGGCGGCGCACAATGACGCCGAGGAAAACCACACAAAGCTTTTTCTTATGAAGCTTTCAAACGAGTCGGAAAAGGCGATC
Organism: uncultured Treponema sp.; assembly: GCA_964606655.1. GTDB lineage: Bacteria > Spirochaetota > Spirochaetia > Treponematales > Treponemataceae > Treponema_D. Next base: position 491 of record CAZSHF010000095.1, on the reverse strand, counting down.
GCGCAGACAGGATTCAGGGATTTGTTCAGGATTATAAATTCTGTTACCGAAGCGGTTTAGGAAACTGACAATTTACAGCTGCTGATGGATTATCACACGGATTTTGGGGCTGTATAAAAAGTTTAAAGCATAGTGGTCATTGAGCCTGTCGAAATGACCTATCCGCTGTATTATGGTGGTTGCTTGCGCGCCCTTCGGGACGAGAGCCTCAACCACCAAGTTTTATTCTTCTAGGACAGCCCCTTTTTTATCCGTGGCGACGTTTTTTTTATGAATACCAGTTGCCTGAATGTTGAGTTTTGTTGCAAACTGTAAAATTGATGATTACTTGACAACAAAGTTTACAAGCTTGTCCTTCACGATTACGCATTTTACAATTTCTTTTCCGTCAGTGAACTTTCTGACGCTTTCTTCTTTGAAGGCTTTCTCCTTCAGCTCGTCGTCGCTAGTTCCGGCTTGCGCTTGGAATTTTCCGCGAAGTTTTCCGTTTA
>CAZSHF010000094.1:0-6417 GCA_964606655.1 uncultured Treponema sp. | reverse complement strand
TTATGATGCCAATACGAATGGCAGTAACAGGAAGCCGAGTTTCGCCACCGCTAATCGGTTCAATTTTAATTTTAGGCGTAGAAGATTCGCTAAAGCGAATTGATAGAACGTTGAAAGCGTTTTAGGCGAATCGTCATTGCGAATGCAATGTTTCAGCGTCTGCGGCTGGCCGTTGAGGGGCTCGACAGGCTCGACAGCCACCTGTCGGAATGACCAGCCCATTTTCACTTTGCCGTTTTGCCGCATTTCAATAATCCATAATCACAGGCAGATGCTTCTGGCAGACGCTTCTGATTGTGGATTTTTTTCTCAATAAATATTTTTTCTTTTTATTTTTCCCCGCCCAACAGTTGACAGACATATTACATCTTGTTGTAAGATTGTTTTATCCTGACACACAAAAACACAAAGGAGTATTATTTATGAAAATCATCAAAAAAATCTTTTCAGTCGGTCTGGCTCTGACATCAATGGGAGGATTGATTTTTGCGCAGGCTAAGTCCTACACTTATTCAGCGACAACAGGAGCCCGCTCATCCGCTTATGACACAATGCTGAACAAAAACAGAGGCCTTGTAAGAACCGATGTGGACAATTTCATCGACGAGAACAACTGGCAAAGCGTGGACGCTGAAAATATGTTCGGATTCCTTGGATACAACTTCAACGGAAACAGAATCAACTTCGGCCTTTCCCATCAGTTCGACAAATTCTACGGCGCGTTCTTCTTCGGAGGAATGCTTGACTCGTTCAAAACAGACGCGAGCACAACAACATACTCTCCTTCAGGCTACAAATCAAAAGAAAGCGCACTCACATCAGGAAACGACGGAAACTTCACAGTGTCTGCCCTTTTAGGAACAGGAAACATGGGATTCAAGGCTCAGGTTTCCTACACTCCTACAGGAATCACAAACACTGATTCGACAGCCACAACCGGCGACAAGTCCAAAAACTATTCAGAAAGATACCTTCTTGTACCTGCGCTTTCCTGGGGACTTAACTCAAGCGTCAATGACAATCCTTTCCAGCTTTACCTTGGAACTTCTTTAAGAAGCGATGTCAACAAGACAACAGCGGCGACAACGACAGGCGGAAGCACAACCACAACAAAAACAGACTCAAGCACGTACACATGGAACATCTACGGAAACATTGAATTCGGGGGAAACAAAGACAAAATTGTCTCAAGCGTATTAGGCTCCGGCTTCTACACAAACTTTGCCTTCATCGGAAACGACGCGGACACAAAAAGGCGCGGAAGCTTCTCGAACGTGATAGTTTTAGACCCTTACTACACAGCGGAAATCAATCCTGCTGAAAGCCTGACATTGAAAGCGCGCGCGAAGGCGGGAATCAGGGTCGCAAACAACATAGACACAAAATACACAGAAACAAACGGAACAAAAACTTACAGCGCAAATCTTGACGACTATGTTGATGTTTCTCTTTATCCTGTCTTTGAGCTTGCCTCACAGTGGATGCTTAAAAAAGATGTGGTCGCTTTCAACGCAGGCGCAAGTTTTTCCGCTCCTTATATGACCTGGCACAATTATTCAACAAAAACCTGCGACACAGACGGCAATGTCCAGACAACAAAAAACGGAGTTGAATACAACTTCTACACTGCAAGCGGCGCGGTGACTTTGAGCTCAGGATTTGAAATTTTCTTCGGAAAAAATGTGGCTCTCGACGTGAACTGGAATATCCTTGGAAACATCTTCAACGGAATGACAGCAGATTTTGCAAACGGAACAACAACAGACGCTTTCTTCGGAAACTTCAACAAGGTTTTCTTCGGAAGCGACATCGCTTTGCTTCTTTCTGTAAAGTTCTGACAATGCGAAAATCCGTTTAATTGAATGTCTTTCCTGTTTGTGATATATTCGTTTAGTAAAAAACAGTCCGCTTTGCCGTTCTGCATTTTTACGCAAATCATAAAATTCTAAATCCTGAAAATCCTTCAGGAAGGATGAAAAATGAATATTGTTGTCATGGGAGCACAATGGGGAGACGAAGGCAAAGGAAAAATCGTTGATTATCTTGCCCAGGATGCAAAGTATGTCTGCCGTTTTGCAGGCGGAGCGAACGCCGGACACACGATTGTTGTTGACGGAAAAACATACGCGCTTCACCAGGTTCCGTCTGGAATTCTTTATCCGAACAAATCAGTTATTCTAGGTTCAGGAATGGTCATCGAGCCGGAAGCGCTTTTTTCTGAACTCAAAATGCTTTCCGAAAACGGAATAAACTGGGAAGGACGCGTTTTCATTTCTGACAGGGCGCACATCACTCTTCCTGGCTACAGAAAAATGGACAAGGAACGCGACGCGGCAAGAAAACGCCCTATCGGAACAACAGGACGCGGAATCGGGACTACATATTCACAGAAAGCGGAACGCGACGGAATCCGGCTTGCTGATTTGGACTGGGAAGAAAAATGGAACGACCTTGAAAAAGAAGACCAGGACTTTCTGAACCAGTACAAAGAGCAGCTTATAAAAATGCGGATTGACATCGCGAAAAAAATGCACGAAATCCGAAGAAAAAACATTCTTTTTGAAGGCGCGCAGGGCGCGATGCTCGATATAGATTCAGGAACTTATCCTTACGTTTCCTCAGGCGCGTCCGGAAGCTACGGAGCGGCAAGCGGTTCAGGAATCGGACCGAAAGCGCTGGACAAAATCTACGGAGTTTTCAAGGCTTACGAAACAAGAGTCGGAAACGGGCCGATGCCGACTGAGTTCAACAAGGACACAGAAAGCGAGCTCTGCGATTATGTGAGAAAGACAGGAAACGAGTTCGGCGTCACAACAGGACGCGCGAGACGCTGCGGCTATCTGGATTTAGTCGCGCTCCGATATGCCTGCCACGTGAACTCAATAGACTCTCTTGTACTTACACATCTTGATGTCTACGACGAGATGAACGAAATCGAAGCCTGCATCGCTTACGACATCGGAGGCGAAATTGTGACAGACTTCCCTACTTCAATCCCTGACTTGAACAGGGCAAAACCAGTCCTTCAGAAATTCAAAGGCTGGAAAAAATCCATCAAAGAGCTTAAAAAATACAAGCAGCTTCCGAAAGAAGCGAAAGATTATGTGAATTTCATCGAAGACTACACGGGAACACGCGTAGGAATCGTTTCTGTAGGGCCGGACAGAAACCAGACATTCACACGAGAAAAAATCTGGAAATAAAAAAACTGAATACAAGCAAAAAAGGCTTCCGAAAGAACAGGAAGCCTTTTTTGTTTTCAAGTCGTTTTTCTCCGCGCGCATTCCGCACCCATTCCGATGCTTTTTCAAGCGGTGAAGTTCGCCTTGAGAAATTCAATGTAGTCGTTTTCAGGAATAGGCTTTGAATACAAATAGCCCTGAAAATAAGCGACGCCCGCGTCACGCAGAAAATCCGCCTGCTTTTCAGTCTCGACACCTTCAGCAAGAACCGCCATGTTTATTCCGTTCGCGATTTCCACAGTTCCGCGAAGAGAAATCATCGCCTCCCATTTTTCCTCAGCCATCCAGACAATGCTTTTGTCGAGCTTTAAAACATCAAAATGGAACGAAATCATCCGCGTCATGTTTGAATAGCCAGTTCCGTAATCATCAAGAGAAAACTTGAAACCTGCGGAACGCAAGTCCGCGACATTCTGCATGAAAAACAGGTCCGCGTTGTCGGCAAGAGATTCCGTGATCTCAAAGTTAATCATATCGTGGCTTATTCCGTAAGAATCAATTATCGAGATAAGCTCGCGGCTCATATCGTGCTGCATGCACTGGACAACAGAAAGATTCACTTTTATGTTTTTCACTCCGTATTTTTCAGGCCTGTTCACGACAATAAAGCCGCAGACTTTATCAAGGATGATTTTTCCGATTTCGATTATCTCGCCTGTTTTTTCGGCTTTAGGAATGAACGAGTCCGGCGGAATGAATCCCAAATCGTCCGTGACAAGGCGAGCCAAAGCCTCCGCCGTGTCAAATTTTCCGGTCCGCTGGTTCAGAATCGGCTGATAAAAAACCTTGAACGACCTGTCGTGAACCGCCTGCTTTATCGCGACAGAAACATTCTCCTCGTAGACGAATTTCTTAAGAAAATCAGAATCCGCGACAAAAACCTCGCCGCTCTTGTCCTGGTATGTGCTGTTTATCAGAAAATTGATGATTCTGTACATCTCGCTTTCCGTCCTGAAAATCTCAGGAAAGCGGATAATAAAGCTTCCGACATCAAGCCGGATATTAAGTCCGTGAACAAGAAGCTCGCCGGAAAGCTTTTCCGCAATGTCAGAAATATTTTTTTCGGTTATATTGTCTCCAAGAATCATAAACGAAGTTTCCCTGAAATGAAAAACATAAGAATCGGAAATGACTTTCTTCAGGACAGGCGTGATTTTTTCAAGGACTTTTGTTCCTGTCTCGACTCCGTACTTTTCGTTGATGAAAACCAGATTTCTTATAACGATTCCGGCAAGCGAAAAATTCTTTTTTGAGGAGAACCAGTCTTTTATCGTCACATCAAAGGCTTTTTGATTGAAAGAATTTGAAGAGAAATCCAGCATTGTGTTCGGATCTTGAATCGAAAGCATAATGAACACAAGACCAAGTGAAATTCCAAAATTCAAAACCAGAGTTCCAAAAACAGCATTTATCGCGACAATAATGAAAATCAGAATTTCATACACACAGACAATTGTCACCCGCTGTTTTCCTATCGCGCTCCTATGTCTGATAACATAGACAATGCAGAATATATTGTTGAATCCTGCGATTCCGTACAGAAAAAAATTGAATATAGTGTCGCGCAAAGTCTCGGGAGTAAAGACAAAAGCTTTCTGCCAAGCGGCAACAGACGCAAAGACAATTATAAAAACTATCGGAACTGTCATCACAAGCTTTTCAAACAGATTTGTGTCAGATTTTGATTTTGCAGAATAAACAATAAACTGCACATAAACGACCGAAATCATATTGAACGCTATGTAATTCACAAGACAGAAGAATATCAGAAAAAACTGTCTGGAAGAAAAAGGAATTCTATACATAATATTGCTGACAATGCCAGAAACCGAAGAAACAAGCGTGAGAATCAATATATCCAGAAAAAGACGGTTCTGTTTTGTAGGAAGAATTCTGTTCACAAACAAGACAATTCCCAATGAAAAACAGATAAGCAACGCCGCAATATCAAAACCGATTACTGTTAGCATAAGTGAATTTTAAGTTTGCCCCCCCCCCGAACGTCAAATTTTATTTTTCTCAATAAGGACCGCCAAAAGAAAACTATCTGTCAAGAATTCTGTCAAAAACATGACCTTTTATCATCCAGCAGAAACCGAACGCTAAAACCATTGCTCCTTCCCAGAAAATTATCATAAATTTAGGAATCGGAAGCAGATAATTCAGGACAAACATAAAACTATCAATCAGCATAAAAATCCCGCAACAGCGATAAATCTTATTTTTCCTTGAATTTCCGCTCCGGGTAAATAAAAACAAATTGTTGAACGACAAGGAAAACAGACACAAAGCAGAGAAAAACAAATGAAAAGCAGAAGAAACATCAGACGCCAGCCTGAACAATCCGATTTTTGCCGAAAGCGGAAACCAGTCACAAGGACATGGAAAAACAACAATTCCCAAGCAAGAAAAACCTGCGAGGCTTGTAATCACTGTATCAAGAGCAGAATAAGAGCGAGCGATAACATACCAGCAAAAATCCTGCGGCTGTCAAAATTATTGTCATTGCAGGACTGGAATAATATGTAATCGAAATGGAATACCACCAGCCTTGATGAGAAGTGTTTTCACTAAAAAAAGAAGATGCGATACAAACAAAAGGCAAAAGACATCCTAGACAACCTATGACTTTTCTGATTTGCAAACAAACTTTTTCCATAACTTTGATAACTGCCAAAACATTAATTTATGTTCTGATTTTATGTTTTTCTTTATTCAGCCGTCAAATTTTATTTTTCTCAATAACATTTTTCACGCTTAAAAAAATCCGATGTTTTTTCAGAATGTTTTTTTCCACTTTGAAAATTTGAAAAATCGTGGATTTTTCAAAATCCGTGCGGCAATTTTTTGTTTTTCAAAAAACCGTATTATCAGAAAAAAACGTCTTCCGAAGTCCGCTTCTTTTCTCTTTGTGCCGTTCGTTTATGCTGTTCGTTGTAAAAAACGGAAAAATTCATTAATATGAATCCGATTAAAAATCCGGCTTGGTTTTGCCAGAATCAGAACAGAAACTTGATTCCGGCTTTCATGAATCGCCGGACAAAAATCAAAAAGTTTGCACGGCACATACGCCGACATAAGTTATCAGGAGCAACAGCAATGTCTAAATATCCATTCAATGAAATTGAACCGAAATGGCAGAAATTTTGGGACGAAAACGAGACTTTTAAGGTTA
>CAZSHF010000093.1:0-6501 GCA_964606655.1 uncultured Treponema sp. | reverse complement strand
TTGCCGTCGGAACTCCGACCTGGTGGTACACGATGGCTCCGGCGGTCAGAACTTTCTTAGAAGACAACGATTTTTCCGGCAAAACTCTTGTTCCGTTTATGACGAACGCTGGCTGGCCGGGACACGTAATCAAAGATATGTCAAATCTTGCAAAGGCGAGCGGCGCAAAAGTTGAGCACGAAATGCAGGTTCAGTTTGACTCAAGCGGCGGTTCAAAGCAAGTCACGCCGCAAAAAGAAGTTGGCGAGTGGATAAAAAGCGTGTGATAAACAAAGTTGTCTTTAAAACCCAAATTTTTAAAGGCAACTTTTGATATTCCTAACTCAAATACGATTCCGCATCGTCTATTGAGCCTTGAATATTGTACTTTGCACACTCTTCTGGAAACTTTTTTGCGGTGGCTTTTATGCAGTCAACAAATTCTTTACTCTTTGTTTTTTTTACAACATCATCCCAAATTTCACTCATCCAAGAAAATTCATCAGCAGTACAATCATTTTTTATAAAATTGATTGCCTCAACAAGATGATTTGAAATATATGATGAAAACTCATTGTCGTATTCCTCCAGTTGCCAATAACATTCATCAAAAATTTTAGGACGAACCATTAAAAACTGTCTAAAGACATCTTTTTCAGACATTGTATTTTCTTTTGCTTTCAACTCAGAAATAACTGAATGAAACTCATCATCACTATCAAAATACTTTTCCATTTTTATTTTCTCCTATGATTATCTGATTGATTACTGTCTGGAAAAACTGTTCCAACTGTACCATGAGTTTTTATTACAACAACCCAAACACCTTTATATTTTCCATAAAGCTTTTTCCCATCTTTTGCATGAGAATTATGCTTTAATCCAAGAACATGCTCTGCGGCTTTTACAACATCTTTCTGAGCCCAACTTTTTGGAAACCAAGATTGCTCTATACCGGATTGCTTGCTCTTTCTCCAATGATTCGGAACATTTCCTACACGAACTCCGTTCTTATATGTCTTGACGATATTGTATTTTATACTGTTTTTGTCCATAAAATCCAATGCGTCTTGTCCGTGTCCGCCGCTTTTCAATCTTATAGGAACGCCTTTCTTTAACGGAGTTGTGTATTCACCTTCAAGACTGTGAATCAATGCTTTGTGATGAATAATCCTACTTCCGTGTGTTCCGTAATATCTTCCGCTTCTACCGCTTCCCATTCTGCTTGCCTCCTTGAAAATGCTGCGTCTTAGTCCAGTCGTCATAATGCACAAACTGAACATCCTTTTTGAACTCGCCGAAAATTGAATCCGGCATCGCACCGTAGACAAGAATGATTTTTGGCTCGATTTCTTTGATGAAACTCCGCAAGCCTTCTCGCAGATGATGCTTGTACTCGGCTGTCTTGCAGCAGCCGTAAGTTCCGATTGAATAGATGCCGTGCTTTTCAAGACCTAGAAACGCGAACGGAAGTTCAGTCGGAATCAAGCGCGTATAAGTGCGCTCGTCTCCCCAGCGGACATTCGGAATCACATAAAGACCTTGCTCTTGAAGGTAATGTCCGGTTTGGCGGTTCAAGTACGTGTTCGCCATCTGCAAGACAAGCGGCATGTCGTAGTAAAGCGAGCAGTCGGGAGAAATCACGCCCTTGAACTTTTTGAGCGACGAAATCTGTTCTTTTGTCGCGGTGAGAATGTCGCGGAAGCGGATGTCGTGTTCATAAAAGCAGACAAACTCTTCGTAAGTTTCCGACTTGTTCCGTTCGCTGAACGGAATCATGCCTTTTGGAATGATGATTTCACTAGGATTTTTGATTAAAGGAATTTCAAGCAGACCTGTGAATGTTGCGTTTTTTACAAATTCTGCGTTGAAGCCGTCGTCTATAATATTTTTATTTTGTTTGATTTTCATTTTTTCCTCCAAATGATTTTTGATTTTGTACAATCACGGCAGCCCACTGGTCAAACAAACCTAAGCGAACCGCCGCACGCCAAGTTTTTATTCGACTTCCACAGTCTCAGAAACCGCCTCAACAAGATACTTTCGCTCGTAGCCTGTTTTTCCTGCGAAACGTGTACGGACAACAATCTTGTACTTTCCAGCAGTAAGACTTTGCGAAAGAGCGAAAAGCAGCTTTGAAGGCAGATTGAAAATCAAAACCGACTCAACTTTCTTCCAGTTGCTTTCACCGCTCAAACTGTCAGTGCTTTCTAAAACTGGCGCAAACCAGATTCCAGAATCATCGCCGCCAACTTTAAGGCTTGCTCCTTCAATCAAGACCGAGCCGCCAGCCGTCAGTTTTCCGTCCGCCTTTCCGCTTGAGACATCAGTCACGCTTGAAATAACGCCGCTCGGCGCTATGTATTCAGATGAAGCAATCTCGATGTTCTGCACAGCGTTTTTAAGTGCCTGCGATGCGGAAAACTTCACCGTCAAATCAGGTTTTCCAGTCTCGCTTGAAACCGTGCCTTTTCCCGCGATGTAGAAAGTTCCAAGCTCGCCGAATTTAACAGCGTTTCCATTCGCAAGAATTTTAAGCATCACTTTTGTGTACGCATTCATCACGCTTGCGATTGTTCCTGCGTCCACAAGCGGAATCGCCTGCGCCATCTCGTCAAGAACGTTCTGCGTGCTGTACGTAACGCGCTCCACTCTTCCGTAGAAGTTCTGTTCGCCCTCCTTTGCGAACTGGTTTTTCTGCAACTTAACGGAAACTCGTCCGTTAGCCTGTTCCTGCAACTTGATGAACGCGTTGTTTGCGTTCGTGTTTTGCGTTGCCATAGTGTCCTCCTCACACTTGCACTGAACTTTTCAACAAGAACAGCGAAAGTGTGGTATAATGAAATATCAGTTTCATACAGAAACCGTAAAAGAAAGTTTTTGCTTTCCTTTGTGATTCAATTTTACGGCAGTGAAAAATGGCAAAAGACAAGTTAGGACAAGTTAGGACAAGTTAGCGGACGAAAAAGACAAGTTAGGACGAGTTAGCAAAAAGATGTCAGTTTTATTTATATTGGAAACAGCGGAAGATTTATTTTCTCAAGTAATGGAACGCGAAGATTTGTTCTGGGATTTGATTGAAAATTCCGTAAAAAGTGACATTTCAATAAAACGAACTGACATTTCAAAAGTTCTGAGTGGAAAACGCGATGTTTCAAAAGATTTAGCAGACTTTGTTTTGGATAAGAAAAATCAAGACAAAAAGCATTTTCAAAATTACATAGAAAATCAGATAAATAACGAGGATGAAGTTTTTAAGCGTGATTCTTTAGTTGAAAAACTGCCTCAAAATCCTTATGGGGTAAACACATATAGCATAGATGAAAACAATGTTGCGTTTTATTTCACTGAAATTTGGTTTAAATATCTTCAAACTTGCAAGAATAAAGTCCAGCATAGAAATAAATGCAAGCCAGTTGCCATAGACCCGCTGGACATCGATGAGCGAATAAAAAAAGTCATAGACGCTTTTAAATACATTGATGAAGAGAAAACTGGATTTACCGATGCTAAGATGGTAAAAGAGAAAATCGACAAAGAAAAGAATTTGCATTTAGTTAAGAAAATCGAAAACAATGTTATGGATTATTTTTCTGAAATCCGCACTCTTTTTATTGAAGAACAAGAATCAAATGATTTAATTTACGAGCAAGTCCGCAGAAAAATTCGAAATCAGTATTTATCAAGAAGGGAAAAAACTCCGCAAGAAATTTTCAACAATTTAGTTGATTGGTTGGCATCTGAAACAAATTCCACAGACCGCGAAGCCTGCGAAGCCGTGATGTCGTATTTTGTGCAAAGCTGCGAGGTGTTTTCAAAATGATGCTGCCAAACAAAACAATAACTTACAGTGAATCCGTCATATCAAAATTTCCGCTTGTGCTGGAAATCTTAAAAAATCAAAAATCGGCAAAAGCGGGAATTCTTTACGAAAAACTAAAAAATCAGTTTCAAAGCATTCACGTTTTTGTGTAGACACTTGACTGCCTTTTTGCGCTCGGGAAAATAAAATTCAATGATGATTTGGAGATTGTTTTATGCTAAAAGAAATTTACTGCGAGAAGTTCAAAGAAAATGGAAAAATCCGCGCTAAAATAGAATTTCACAAAGGATTGAACACCATTGTCGGAACTGGCACAAGCGGAGAAAAATCGGAAAATTCCGTTGGAAAATCAACCTTGCTTATGATAATTGACTTTGCGTTCGGCGGAACTGAATTCTTAAAATCAAAAGCGGCAAAAATAATCGGTCCGCACACAATCTGCTTTGCATTTGAATTTGACGAAAAGCAATATCATTTTATGCGGATGACAGACAAAGAGAACAGCCTTTTTAAGTGCGATGAAAATTATCAAAATCCGCAAAAGTATGAAATTGATGACTTCAGAACGTGGCTAAAAACTCAATATAAACTTTCTAACATTGACTTGTCGTTCAGAGAAATTGTCGGAACTTATTTTAGATTCTACGGCGGTGAAAAAGAAATTTCTCCCAAAGAAATTTTAAGAACTTACAACGGACAGAGCGGAACGGAACAAATCCGCAGATTAGAAAAACTGTTTGAAAAATATTCAGCAATCAAAGATTACGTAGATGTGATTCAGAATTCTGAAAACCGTAGCAAATTAAAAGCACAGGCGAGCAAACTGAAAGTTGAACTTTCTGATTTCAAAGAAATCAATATAGAAGAAACTAAACAAAAAATTGCTGAGCTTGAAAGTCAAAAGCAGGAACTTTTGAAAAGTCATAAAAAGAACATTCCGAAACTTGACGCTCAAAATGCGAAACAAATCGCGGAACTTAAATCAAACCACAAAACTCTTGCCGCCAAACGCTCGCGGCTTTTAACAAGAATCGAAAATATAGAAAACTCAAATTTTGAAACCGTAAAGCCTTCAAAAGCGTCTTATGATTCACTTTTGGAATTTTTTCCGAACGCCGACATCAAAAAAATAGAAGAAATTGACACTTTCCATGAAAAACTTAGCAATATTCTTTCTGAAGAACACAAGGAAGCACTGGAAGAATACAAAGCGGAAGTTGATAAAATTCAAACGGAAATCGAAAGCATTGAAAAGCAAATTTCAGATTTTGGGAACGCGGAAGATTTTACAACCGCATTTCTGCTTGAATTCTCTAAAATTCAAGGACAAATAGACAAACTAAACGAGCTGCTTGAAAAAGACAAAGCAAAAAAATCCGAGACAGTTCAGCTAAAGGAAGACAGAAAAAAATTAAAGCCTGCGGAGCGAATTATTCTTGATGAAATTCAAAATGAAATAAATAAAGAACTCGCAACTTTAAGCGATGCCGTTTTAGGGAAAAACATTCAAGCAGTGGAATTTTCTTTTCCGACAAATGCAAGTTATGATTTAGGCTCTCCGCTTGACGACGGAACCGGAACAGACTACACAAGCTTGATTTTATTCGATTTGTCTGTACTGCATCTTTCAAAACTTCCCGTGCTGATTCACGACTCGTATCTTCTTTCAAACATTCGCGGTAACCGCCTTGAAAATCTTATAAAAACTTACGCAAAACAAACTGAAAAACAGATTTTTCTTTCAATCGATGAAACAGAAAAATTGAACAGCGAAACAGCAGACTTAATAAATGATGAAAACACGTGCATCATAAAACTTTGGCATAACGGCGGCGAACTATACGGCTATTACTGGGGAGAAAAACAAAATCTTTCTGAAAGCAAATAGATAATTTTCTCCGTGCCGAACGACTATTTACTCATCGCCCACAGTTTATTTTTCTTACGCCTAGCGACTATTTGACGCAGGTAAATAGCGTATTTGCTTACGATAAATAGCCGTTTTTATTCATCTCCACAGTGAACCGCCGGAAACTTCTTTTCAACCATTTCCCGAATTTTTTCTGACAACTCATTTTCAAAAAAATCGTGTACTTCTTGGCGGGTTTTACTGGCGTTGCGTAAAAACAAGTCTGCCGGATGGATTTCCTATAAAATCTTTCTTGTAAATATCAAACCAATACTAAATTCGGTATGAACCTAAAATCTGAAATGTTCAACGTTGCAAGCGGAACTCCGATTTCCAAAGCCGTCGCCGCAATTAATGCATCTGGAATTAAAAGTCCATGTCTCTTTGTGAATTTTTCGATAAGATTTCTACCTTTTACCGAAATAGCCTCTGAAAGTTCTATAATTTCAAAATCAGCAAATGCTTTTTTTATGGTTGCAACTTCCTTTTTGTTTCTTGCTCCTACCATTAGTTCCATATGTGTGATTGCGGACATTCCAAGACCTTTGTCTTTGTCAGCAGAAAGTCGTTTTTTAGCTTCCTCTTTTCCCCGAAGATAGTCAATTAAAATGCACGTATCGCAAAGATATTTCATAATTATGAGCGGCTCCATGCTTTTTTACGGATTTCTTCAACAGAAATATCGTTGTCCTTCCAGATTCCAAATGCATTTTCAAAGTCAGCAGTCGAAACTGTTGTTGTTTTTTTTGTAGATGAACCTAATGATTTTAATATTTCTTTTAGAAGGAAT
>CAZSHF010000092.1:0-6787 GCA_964606655.1 uncultured Treponema sp. | reverse complement strand
AGGGTTCTTTGAAATCGGCAGATTAAAAATCTGGTATTACCGTAAAGTTAATCTTAAAAAGATTTTCAGGATAATACGCCCTACAGGAACAGCCGGCAGAAGCGGCGGTTTTGGAATAGGGAATCCGATAAGGCTCCAGGAACCAGACCAGTTGTCAATGCTGAGGTTGATGATGATCGGTGGTTTTAGGCCAGGATGCTCCGAGATTATGAAGCATCGTTATAATTCTGTGTTTTGCAGAATCTTGTCCGAAAACACTCGTCTAAAAATAAAATCAACCGCAACTGTATAAATATGCAAACAAAGTGTGTCTGCGAACGAATGTCTGTGTCAGATGGCGCGGGATTTGTTCTGGCTTAAAGTGCAACACATAAAAATTTATAATGCCGGAAAGGAAAATCCGGCAAGGAGAAAAACATGGCAAAGGAGAAGTTCGAGAGAACTAAACCTCACATGAACGTTGGTACTATTGGTCACGTAGACCATGGTAAGACAACACTTTCAGCCGCTATCACAATGTACTGTGCTAACAAGTTCGGTGATAAGGCTCTTAAGTATGACGAAATTGATAACGCTCCGGAAGAGAAAGAGCGTGGTATCACAATCAATACTCGTCACTTGGAATACCAGTCTGACAAGCGACACTATGCTCATATCGACTGTCCTGGACATGCTGACTATGTAAAGAACATGATTACTGGTGCGGCTCAGATGGACGGCGCTGTTCTTGTTATCGCTGCGACAGACGGTGTTATGGCTCAGACAAAAGAACACCTTTTGCTTGCTCGCCAGGTTGGTGTACCAAAGATTATCGTATTCTTGAACAAAGTTGATCAGCTTGATGGCGACGAAGAAATGCTGATGCTTGTTGAAGAAGATGTAAAAGACACAATCCAGAAGTACGGATTCTCTCCAGACACTCCAATCATCAAAGGTTCTGCATTCAAGGCTTTGAATGAACCTGAAAACCCGGAGAACACAGCGTGCATCGAAGAGTTGCTTACTGCTATGGATACTTGGTTCGATGATCCAGTCCGAGAAGAGGACAAGCCGTTCTTGATGCCAATCGAGGATATCTTCACAATTTCTGGACGAGGAACTGTAGTGACAGGACGAATCGAGCGCGGTGTTGTGAACATGGGTGATTCTGTAGAAATCGTAGGTATCCGCCCGACAGCTACAACAACTGTAACTGGAATCGAAATGTTCCAGAAGACACTTGATAAAGGTATTCCAGGCGACAATGTCGGTATCCTTCTTCGCGGTGTTGAAAAGAAAGACGTTGTTCGTGGTCAGGTTCTTGCTGCTCCTGGCTCAATCAAACCTCACACAAAATTCGAGGCTCAGCTTTATGTTCTTACAGAGGCTGAAGGCGGACGACACTCTTCATTCAGAAACGGTTACCGACCGCAGTTCTACTTCAGAACAACTGACATCACAGGAACTGTTATGCTTGGTGACGGTGTAGAAATGGTAAACCCTGGTGATAATGTAAAAATTATCGGTGAACTTATCCACCCAATCGCTATGGACGAAGGTCTTAAACTTGCTATCCGTGAAGGCGGCAGAACAATCGCTTCTGGTCAGGTTACAAAGATTATCGAATAGTTATAGGATAAAGGTCAGTCTGCTGTTAATTCAGGTCAAACTGGCCTTTATCCTTGGAGGATAAATTAATGACAAATGGAAAGATTCGTGTTCGACTTCGTGCATTTGATGTTGAACTGATTGATCGCAGCGCAAAAGCAATCGTTTCAGCAGTTCAGAAAGCAGGTGCAAAGGTTTCTGGACCAATCCCGCTTCCAACAAGAATAAATAAGGTTACAGTTCTTCGTTCTCCGCACGTGAACAAAAAATCGCGCGAGCAGTTTGAAATGAGAACCCACAAACGCCTTATTGACATATTGAACCCGACCGAAGAAGTCATGAATTCTTTGATGAAGCTTGAACTTCCGGCTGGCGTTGCAGTAGAAATCAAACAGTAATTTATTGAAGAAATTGCTGATTAAATGACAAGGTACGGACCCTCCGGATCTGGGTTGGCGGCCGAAAATAAAACGGACAAAGGTTCTTTTTAAGACTTTGTTCAGACAGGAGTTATCAGAATGAAAGGTCTGATTGCAAAAAAAGTAGGAATGACACAGGTTTTCGACGAAGCCGGTAACTTAACACCTGTTACTGTGATCCGCGTTGAGCCAAATACTGTCATTGCTACAAGAACAAAGGAAAAAAACGGCTACGATGCTGTTGTCCTTGGCGTTGATGATTTGAAAGCGAACAAGGCGAACAAAGCGTACGCTGGCATTTTCCCGGAAAATGTTTCACCGAAACGCACTTTGAAAGAGTTCCACGACTTTGAAAAAGAAGTTGCCATTGGAGACAAAATCGGTCTTGAACTTTTCGATGGATTACGTTTTCTGGATGTGACCGCTACTTCAAAAGGTAAAGGTTTCCAGGGCGTTATGAAGAGATGGGGCTTCCATGGCGGACGCGCTACCCACGGTTCAAAATTCCACAGAGAACCGGGCGGAACTGGACACTGTACAACTCCAGGACATTTGTTCAAGAATATAAAACTTCCTGGACACATGGGATTTAGGCGTGTGACTGTACAGAATCTCAAGATTGTTAAAATTGACCCTGAACTTAATGTGATTTTAGTTCGTGGTGCCGTACCAGGTGTAAAAGACTGCACTCTCATCGTGAAGTCCGCAGTGAAGAAAAACTAGGAGATAGGATATGGAAAAGAAAGTATATTCAACTTCTGGAAAAGAACTGCGTACAATCACTCTTGATGATAAAGTATTCGGTCTTCCAGTAAATGATGATGTTATTTACTACGCCATCACAAATGAGCTTGCGAATATGCGTGTAGGAACAGCCTGCACAAAGACTCGCGCTGAGGTTCATGGTTCTAACGCAAAGCCTTATAAACAGAAGGGAACTGGTAACGCTCGACGCGGTGACAAAAAGTCTCCGATTATGGTCGGCGGCGGTACAATTTTCGGACCAAAACCAAGGGATTATAGCTATTATATGCCGAAAAAGGCAAAAAGACTTGCTATCAAATCCATTCTTTCTATGCAGGCGCAGAGTGATAGATTCACAGTTGTAGAAGATTTTACTGTTGAAAGCGGTAAAACAAAGGATCTTGTAAATATCCTTAACAATTTTGCGAAAGATGAAAGAACTGTAATCATTCTTAAAGATGACGACAGAAAAATCAAACAGGCCGGACGAAATATTCCTAATCTGTATTTTCTTTCTTTCAATCGTCTTAGGGCTCATGATTTGTTCTATGCCCGCAAACTTGTTGTTCTTGAAAGCGCTGTAAAGAATCTTTCGGAATTTTATGCTGAAGACAAGGAGGCTAAATAATGAATTACGCAGATATTCTTATTGAGCCTGTTGTTACAGAAAAGGCTAACACTCTTCGTGAGCAGAATAAATATGTTTTCATTGTTCAGCCATCTGCAACAAAAACACAGATAAAAGAGGCGGTGACAAAACTTTTCAATGTGAAGGTTATTGACTGCACAACAATCAATGTTATGGGCAAAATGAAAAGACTCCGCGGAAAACCGGGAAGAACCAGCTCATACAAAAAGG
Organism: uncultured Treponema sp.; assembly: GCA_964606655.1. Taxonomy (GTDB): domain Bacteria; phylum Spirochaetota; class Spirochaetia; order Treponematales; family Treponemataceae; genus Treponema_D. Next base: position 3,178 of record CAZSHF010000092.1, on the reverse strand, counting down.
CAATTGTGCGCCTTGCTGATGGACAGACAATCCAGGCGTTTGAAGGCGTATAAGTTCGCGTAGACTAAGGGGAAAATAAAATGGCTCTTAAAGTATATAAGCCAATAACTGCGGGTACACGCGGACGCGTTGACCTAGTCAGAGATGAACTGACAACCGACAGACCCGAAAAAAAATTGGTGTCAGGATTAAAGTCTAAAGGTGGACGCGGTCAAGGTGGTCGTATTTCTGTACGGCATCAGGGCGGCGGACACAAAAGACGCTACCGTGAAATTGACTTCAAGAGAAGCAAGCACGGTATTCCAGGAACTGTAAAGACAATTGAATACGATCCGAACCGTTCTGCGAACATCGCTTTGGTGTTCTATGCTGATGGCGACAAACGCTACATCATCGCTCCAAAAGGTTTGCAGGTTGGACAGAAAATCATGTCTGGCGAAAATGCGACTCCGACACTCGGAAACGCGCTTCCGCTCGAGAAAATTCCTGTAGGATTCACGATTCATAATATTGAGCTTACACTTGGTCAGGGAGGACAGCTTGTTCGTTCCGCAGGCGCAAGCGCAATGATTGCCGGCCGTGAAGGTGATTATGTAATCGTTCGTCTTCCGTCAAGCGAAATGCGAAAAATCAACGGAAAATGCTATGCGACTATCGGTGTTGTCGGAAACGAGGATCATATGAATGTTCAGCTTGGAAAGGCTGGCCACAAACGCTGGCTAGGTATTCGCCCTACTGTTCGCGGTATGGCTATGAACCCTGTTGATCATCCGCTTGGTGGTGGTGAAGGTGCTGGAAAAGGACGTAACCCTGTTACTCCATGGGGACAGCCTTGCAAAGGTTACAAAACTCGCAACAAGCGAAAACCGTCGAACAAGTTTATTGTTTCGCGGCGCAAAAAGTAGTTGCATAGGAGATAACTGTGTCAAGATCTGTTAAAAAAGGTCCTTTTGTAGAGAAAAGCCTTTACAAAAAGGTAGTAGCAATGAACAAAGAAGCAGACAGAAAAATGATTAAAACATATTCTCGCTGCTCGACAATCATTCCTGAAATGGTAGGCAATACTATTTCTGTTTACAATGGAAAAACATGGATTCCGGTGTATATCACAGAGAACCTGGTTGGACATAAACTCGGCGAGTTCGCTCCAACACGTACATTCCGTGGCCATGCTGGTTCAGACAAAACAGCTAAGGCTGGAAGATAATAGGTGGATATTATGGCTGAAAAGAAAGGTTATGTAGCCACTTCAAAGTTCCTTATCGCTTCGCCGACAAAGGTCCGTCCGGTAGCTAGAGTTGTAAGCAAACAGCCTTGCACTAAAGCAATGGCAATTCTTGCTAATATGCCTCAGAAAGGAGCGACTCTTATCAGCGCTACTTTAAAGTCGGCTATCGCTAACGCATTGTACGCTAACGATAAACTTGATGAAGATATGCTTTATATAAAAGAAATCAGAATCGACGAAGGTCCAAGGCTCAAGAGAGTCTGGTTCCGCGCTCGTGGACGCGCTGATCAGCTTTTGAAGCGAATGTGTCACATTACTGTTGTAGTTGACGAAAAGGCGGGGGAATAAAGTGGGTCAGAAAGTAAATCCGATCGGTTTGCGTTTAGGCGTGAACAAAACATGGCAGTCAACATGGTATGCAGATTCCCGTGAATATGCAGAGCTTGTTCTGGAAGATATAAAAATCCGAAAGATGGTTATGAGCCTTCCAGAATGCAAGAATGCTGACATTGCAGAAATTGAAATTGTGCGACATCCGCAGCGTGTTACAATCATGATTCACACTGCTCGTCCTGGTGTAATTATCGGCGTGAAGGGCGCGACTATTGAAAAAATCAGCACAGACATCCAGTCCCAGCTGACAAAGAAAGTTCAGATTAAGATTAAGGAAGTCAAGCGTGCAGATGTGAATGCAAGTTTGATTGCCCAGAATATCGGCCGGCAGCTTTCAGGTCGCGGTTCATACAGAAAGGCGTTGAAACAGGCTGTAAGCAATGCAATGCGTTCTGGAGCGCAGGGAATCAAGATTCGTCTTTCGGGACGGCTTGGCGGCGCTGAGATGACACGCACAGAAGAACACAAGGAAGGTCGTGTTCCGCTTCATACGCTTCGAGCAAACATTGATTATTCTACATTTGAAGCACATACAACATACGGAAAAATCGGTATCAAAGTATGGGTTTACAATGGAATGAACTACGGTATCGAGCAGAATGAAGATGCAGGACAGCTTGTCCGCAAGCCACGACGAGATCGCCGAGCGGCAGACAAGAATGAAGGTGCAGATAAGGCTGAGAAATCAGGACCTTCTGCAAAGGCAAGGAGCTAAATTATGCCACTGAGTCCTAAAAGAGTTATGCACCGAAAGGTGCAGCGCGGTAGAGAAAAAGGAAACGCTACCCGCGACAACACAATTGACTTCGGCGATATTGCTCTTGTAGCAATGGAACCAACTTGGTTGAGTGCTCGTGTAATTGAAGCGGCCCGTGTTGCTATCAACCGAAAACTTGACCGTAAAGGAAAGGTTTGGATTCGTGTTTTCCCTGATAAACCGATTTCTAAAAAACCTGCTGAAGTTCGAATGGGTAAAGGTAAAGGCGCGCCGGAATCTTGGGCGGCTGTTATCAAGCCCGGAACGATTTTGTTTGAGATTGCTGGCGTTGAGTTGAAGACTGCGTACAGAGCCTTGGAGCTTGCGGCCAGCAAACTTCCGGTAATAACAAAAATCGCTTATAAGCCTACACAAGACTAAGGAGGAGTAAGATGGCTGATTCAAAATCAAAGAAGAAAAATGACAAAGAACTGTCTTATTCAGAATTAGTTGCAAAACGTGATGCGCTTAAAAAGGAATACATGGATCTCCGTTTTAAGATGGTGATTGCTCATGTAGATAATCCGATGCAGAAACGAACAATGCGCCGAGAAATCGCGCGCTTGAATACGTTTATCCGCCAGAAAGAAATCGCTGGCGAGAACAAGTAGGAGCTGAACTGTGGAAGAAAATGCTGTTCAGAAAGTAAAGGCTACAAAGCGTTCATTCGTTGGTCTGGTTACAAGTGACAAGATGGATAAATCTATAGTTGTTACAGTAACGACAAAGAAAATGGACCGTCTTTACAAAAAATATGTGACACGATCAAAGAAATATATGGCTCACGATGAGAACAATGA
>CAZSHF010000091.1:0-6904 GCA_964606655.1 uncultured Treponema sp. | reverse complement strand
GCGACCAAAAACCTGTTTTTTTATTAAAGTTGGTTATAATGCGGAAGCCCTGACATGTTTTAAATGACATATTGACTAGATTTGTCATTTCGTTCAGACTTTTTGCAAACTTTTAATATTGTTTTCTTTTTATTATAATTCTGAAAGTTGGAAGATTATTGGAGATTTTATGAAACGAGTAGTAATCACAGGACTGGGCGCGGTTTCTTCGGTCGGAAACAATGCAGATGAAACCTGGAGAAATGTAAAAAACGGCGTTTCCGGCGTAGACAAGATTTCGCTTTTTGACGCTTCGGATTATCAGGTTCAAATCGCGGCGGAAGTCAAAAATTTTTCCTTGGATTCTTACAATGTAGACCACAAACTTGCAAGAAAACTTTCACGCTTTTCAAAATTCCTTCTAGGAGCAAGCATTGAAGCGGTTACAGACGCAGGTTTTTCAAAAGAAAATCTTAAAAACGAGAATGCCGGAATAATCACAGGAATCGGAATCGGACTTTCGGACGGACTTGACTCCGGCTACAGAAAATTCCTTGAATCGGGAGCGAACAGGCTTCCGCCTTTGACCGCGCCGCTTTCCCTGAACAACGAAGCTCCTGCGGCTGTGAGCATGTATTACGGAATTCAAGGTCCGAGCTACACAATTTCAACTGCCTGCGCTTCAGGAACCGACGCGATAAACCTTGCGGCAGATTTGATTCGTCTTGGAAGAATGGATGTCTGCCTTGCCGGCGGAACTGACGCGAACATAACAGGATTCAACATCGCGTGCTATCAAGTCCTTCAGGCTTTGACTTCGCGTTTCAACGACAATCCGAAAGCGGCAAGCCGTCCGTTCGACAAAGACAGAAGCGGATTTGTGATGGGAGAAGGCTCTGCGGTTCTTGTCCTGGAAGAGCTTGAACACGCAAAAAAACGCGGAGCAAAAATTTACGCTGAAATAGCAGGAGTCGGCTCTTCAAGCGACGCGTATCACATCACAGCGCCTATTGAAGACGGTTCGGGCGGTGCCCTGGCGATGAAAAAAGCATTTGAAGACGCAAAAATGAAACCAGAAGAGATTCAGTATTACAATGCGCACGGAACTTCAACAAGCGCGAACGACAAAGCGGAAACAAAAATGCTTAAAACCGTGTTCGGCGACTACGCTTACAAACTTCACATTTCATCGACAAAAAGCGAAACAGGACACATGGTCGGAAGCGCAGGTTCAATAGAAGCCTTGCTTTGCGTGAAAGCGATTCAGGAAGGTTTTGTTCCTCCGACAATAAATCTTGAAAATCCGGATTTAGAAAACGGCTGCGACTTGGACTACACGCCGAAAAACGGAGTGAAAGCGGAAATCAACGCGGCGGCAAGCTGTTCCCTTGGATTCGGCGGACACAACGCGTGCATAATCATTAAAAAATACAAAGAATAAAAAATCGGCAGGAAGCGTTCAAAGCGACGGTCCTGCATTCAAATAAACATTAGACCTGTTCGGAAACTTCAGTTTCAGAACAGGTTACTTTGAAGTGCGGTGTTTAAAATCGCGCTATTTCAGCGATTTTAAACTCGTCGACTTGTTGATGACGAAGTTATCGAACAAGTCTATTTACATCACATCTTATAAAAGAGGCAAATTATGGCAATTATCAAACCAATGGTCAGAAGCAGCATGTGCATCAATTCACATCCGGTCGGATGCGCAAAAGACACTGAAAACCAGATTGCGTACATAAAAGCGCAGAAAACAAAACGAGGAATCAAAAGCGTGAAAGAAGGCGGAAAAGGTCCTGAACTCGCTCTGGTTTTAGGCTGCTCAACAGGCTACGGACTTGCAAGCCGAATCGCATTGGCTTTTGAGTACGGAACAGAAACAATCGGCGTTTCATTCGAGAAAGAAGCGTCTGAAACCCGCGGAGGAACTCCTGGCTGGTACAACAACGCGGCGTTTGACAGGGCGGCGGAAAAAGACGGAATTTATGCGAAAACTTTCAGCGCGGACGCTTATTCAGACGAAACCAGAACTATGGTCATCGATGAAATCAAAAAGACAGGAAAAAAACTTGATGTTCTGGTTTATTCGCTCGCCTCGCCTGTAAGAAGCGACCCTGTGAAAATCGATGAGGCTACAGGACAGCACGTGATGTACAAATCTGTCATCAAACCTATCGGTAAAACCTACGCAGGAAAAGCAATCGACATAATGAGCGAAACTTTAAAGGATGCAGCGGCAGAACCTGCGAACGAAGAGGAAATCGCGAACACAGTCAAAGTCATGGGCGGAGAAGACTGGCAGCTTTGGATTGACGCGCTTGAAAATGCAGGAGTTCTGAACGAAGGATTCAGGACTGTCGCCTATTCTTACATCGGGCCGGAATTGAGCCACGCGATTTACAGGGACGGAACAATAGGACAGGCAAAAAAAGACTTGGAACAGACCGCATTGAACCTGAACAAGCAGCTTGAAAACTCTGTCGGCGGCTCGGCATTTGTTTCAGTGAACAAAGGACTTGTCACACGTTCTTCCGCTGTCATTCCGATTATCTCGCTTTATCTTTCAGTTCTGTTCAAAGTGATGAAGGCAAAGGGAACGCACGAAGGCTGCATAGAACAGATGGAACGGCTTTTTGCGGAAAGGCTTTACACCGGCGAAAACAATTCCGCCGGAAAAGTTCCAGTTGACTCGGAAAACAGAATCCGAATCGACGACTGGGAAATGGCGGACGACATTCAGGCTGAAGTGAACAGACTTATGGACGGCGTGACACAGGAAAATCTTGCAGAACGCTGCGACCTTGCCGGATACAAACACGATTTCCTTGCGATAAACGGTTTTGATGTCGAAGGCGTGGACTACAGCAAAGAAATCACCGACATGAGAAGCCTGGACTAAAATTTGAAAAAGTGTTTTTCAGTCTGCGGAAAATGCTCCAGAAAAAAAACTGGCTTTTCCGCAGTTTTTTCATTCCTGCATTTTGTTTTTCTGTGCATCCCGTGCGTTTTCCTGATTTCGTGCCGGACTCTTTCACAAACAGCCGAACCTGAATCAAATGAAAGCCTTTCAATCGAAAAATCTTTTTTTTCAGATGAGGAAATTTCCTGGAATGAAATCGAAGAAGGTTTTCAGATTTTCACCCATTCTGATTCTGAAATCGGAGTCAAATACACGCTTGTAAAAATAAATCTTTCAAATCCGAACCTTGAAATCCTTTCTCTTCTGCCGGAGAAGAATCAGCGGAACATTGAAGGCTTTGATGCTCAGGAAAACTCAAGCGTCACTAATCAGAAAGAAGAAAGACGGGAAAATCCGACGAACGAAGCAAAACCGAACAATACAAAATCCGGTTGGCTAAAAACAAAAAGCGTTGAAAAATTCGCAAGAGAAACTGATTCGATTGTCGCGATAAACACAACGCCTTTTATGCTAGAACACAAAAATCCGTTTTCAAGGGCAAAACCAGCCGGGATTCAGATTGCAGGCGGAAAAATCATTTCCGAACCTGACGGAAAATACAGCGCGATCGCATTTTTCAAAAACCAAAGCGAAAGACAGAATGAAAGCCAAGACGAAAATCATAAAAATCCTGGAAACTACAGAAAACACAGATGCGGCGGATTTTACGCGGAAATCTTTGATTCTCAGAGCGAGATTTTTTCAAGCGGCGAAAAAACGCAGAATGGAATAAAATCAATGCCGGATTTTGCGCACGGCGGATTCTGGACAATTCTCAGAAACGGAGAAATAAAACCATTCAAAGAAATAAAAGATGTCCGTTCCGCCGCGGCTTTAAAAGATTCTGGAACAACATTGATTCTTTTTACAGGGAAACCTTTCACTTACACAGAAACCGCGCGGCTCTTCAGAAAACTCGGCGCGGATTCCGCGATTCAGTTTGACGGCGGCTCTTCCGCGAATCTTGTCGTGAACGGAAAAACCTGCCTTAAAACCGGACTGAAACGGAAGACCGCATCTGCAATCGGATTCAGGCTTTCCAAAAATCCTTCAGGAAATCCCGATTCCCAACTTTTCTCCGGCACACGCAACACACTCAAACGCAACACACTCAACATTGACGAATAAGGTTTATTGAACTAAAATTAAATATCGTATGGCTACCAACATTGTTACAAATCAGGTAATAAACAATTACTACGATTTATATCGCGAAGATGAAATCACATTTACAAAAGACATCTTACGAACTCTCCGCTTAGATCCAAGACAGGTTTATGTAAAATGCGGAGGAGAACAGTGGCCTTGCATTATAAATTCAACATCGTTTCAGATGGCAAAAATCATAATCGGCACTGCCGGCGGAGCATTTCATAAAATCACAAAAAAAGACGCTCCACCTGTAAATCTGCGTTACTGTTTCATAGACGAAGACAACAATCCTCTCTACTTTTTTATTTCGTGCAAAGTCTCGAATGTGACTCCTTATATGAATTCAAACGACCTTGCTGTCGTCACTCTTACTTTCAACCAGCGGCCGCCGGACGATTTGATTTACATTCTTGGCTCTCTTATCGACGCAAACTCAAGTTTCATAAACAGAAAAGACGAAAGGATTCTTCTGAACGACAACGCAAAAAAGGCTCTGGGAATAAACAAAAAAGAATCGATTGTTTATGTCCAGAATGTTCCGCGCCGCTGCATTCTCTGGGACATTTCGTTTTCAGGGACAAAAATCATTCTCATGGGACTTCCGAATTTTCTTAAAGGAAAAGACTGTGTCATAAGATTCATGTTCTCTGACCCGAACGAAGTGATTGATGTCAAAGGAACAATAGTAGTCGCTGAAACTGTTGAAGGAAGACGCGATCTGGTCACAGCAGGAATCAAATTCGATGAAAACCAGATTCCGATTTCATACAAGATGAGAATCAACGATTATTTCTCCACAAACAGAAAACAGTTCCTTGAAAGCCATGACAAACAGAACGACGATCCGACTCAGATTATCGTGAACGCAAGAAAAGCCCAGGAAGCCCAGAGAGAGCAAGACAGAATCGACGGCGTGATAAACGCATAACAAATGCAAAAATCCGCTTTTATCTGCCGGCGGATTCGCTGAAAATCTCAACAGGAAAATAAAATGAACCAGAAAAACTCTCTTGAATCAGTATATTTTGTAAACATTCCGGAAGATTTTAAATTCTCACAAGCCGCTCTGCAGATTGATAGAACAATTCCGCTTCCTGTCCAGAAAAAAGACAATGCGCCTGATTCTCCGGGAAGCTTTAAAATGGACGAGCTTCTGCCTGAGCAGATTCTTGCAGGAATTCTTGCAGTTCTCGCGCACGACAAAAACAACCCTCATTCCGATTATTACCGTTCGATTATAAAAAAGGCGCGTCCTGACATAGAAAAAGAGCTTTCCGAGGCGGCAATCATCAAAGCGAAAAACGAAGACTGGGAAATGGCGGAGGAACTTTTTCTCACATTGCGGGGAATTTCTCCTGACAATTCCGCGGTCATTCTGAACACTGCGGTTTTCCTTGACCAGAGAGCAGAAAGCTACAGGCGGAGCGGACTTTTTGAAGATGCCGATGCCTACGACAACGACGCTCTTCAGTATTACAAAGAAGCGATGGACGCAGAGCCTCCGATTGCAGACGCATTTTTCAACGCGGGATTCTTTTATTTAAAGCAGCACAACTTTTCCGAAGCGAAAGGCGCGTTTGAAACTTATCTTGCGCTCACCTGCGACACAAAAGATGAAGATCTGGGAGAAAACGGCCTTTACAAAAAAGAGCGCGCCCAGGAAATAATAGACAATATCTCAAACGACAATATGGACGACGAGACTTTCAGAAACGCATACAGACTTATTTCTCAAGGCGAAGAGGAAAAAGGCCTTGAAGAAATCAGAAAATTCCTTTCCTCAAATCCGAAAGTCTGGAACGCGTGGTTTCTTTTGGGCTGGGGAATGAGGCGGCTCGGAAACTACGAACAGGCGGAACAGGCATTCACGCAAGCATTGAGCTGCGGCGGAGAAAAAAACGCCGACCTTTACAATGAGCTTGCAATCTGCCAGATGGAACAGAAAAACCTGGAAGGCTCGAAAAAAAGTCTTCTCAAAGCGCTTGAGCTTTCTCCTGAAGACACAAAAATAATTTCAAATCTGGGATATTTAAGCCTTAAATCAGGAAACAGAGAGGAAGCGCAGAAATATTTCACTACAGTTCTGGTCTACAATCCTGACGACATGATTGCGGCAAGCGAACTTGCAAAACTGGAAAGCGAAAGCTGAATTAAAGACATTTCTGATTGACGTGTTTCCGAAAACAAAGACGCGGCTTTTTCTCATCTTTTAAGAAACCGTATTTTACTGAAAATCGATTACCAGTCTGTCGCCTGTCTTTATATTCTGCCTTGAAAACCAGCCTTGCGGAACTTCAAGAGCGTATCTTACATAACCTGTGCTGACTGTGCTTGCAAGGCTGAACGGCGTCATGTCAAAAATATCTTTTATTCTTCCGTCGCTTGTTATAAACGCGATTGAAAGCGGCGAAGGCGTGTTTTTCATCCAGAAACTTAAAATCTGGTCGCGGTCAAAGACAAAAAGCATTCCGGTTCCGTCAGGAATTTTCTTTCTGAACATAAAGCCTTTTTCCCGCGTCTCAGGTTTGTCCGCAATCTCCGCTTTTACCAGAACTGATTTTCCTTCGCTGTTCTGAATCGTAAGCGTTTTCCTTTCAAGAGCGGAAGAACGGCACGAAGCAAAAACAGAACCCAGCAATGAAAAGCAAACGATAAAAACCGAAAAATATTTAAATAACTTTGTGTCCGCTTGTCTCATAAAAACTCCAGAAAAATTTTGCAAAATTGTCCAGCCGGCATGGATTCCGCATTATGATTTTTAATACCCCAAATGTCGACTTTTATGAAACCATGCAAAAATGCACTCTCGGCAAG
>CAZSHF010000090.1:0-6949 GCA_964606655.1 uncultured Treponema sp. | reverse complement strand
ACGCTCCGCTCCCAAACACCAAATTTTTTATAAAAAATTATAATGCGGAAGCCCTTTAAAACATATCATTTAAAACAGACTTTGGAAAATATGAATCTTGCTTGACGGAATTATTTATAGTAAAATTACAGAAAGTTACAAAACTAGGAGGAATCCTTTGAAAAAGATAATGATTGGATTTTTAGCCGCTTTCTTGACATTGACGCTTTTTTCGTGCGGCTCAAAACCAGAAGAAGAGAAATTGCCGGTCGAAGAGCCGGAAATCACAGAACCGGTTGCCGAAATTCCTGCTGAAACTCCGGAATTGAAAGACAGTTCGGATGAGATTGCAAAGACTGACGCAGCAAGACAAGCCGCTCTTGATGCGGGCGCGGACAAAACCGCTCCTGTTCAGTTCGCAGCGACAGAAGCGCTTTATGCGGCTTTGCAGGAACAGGCAAAAACAGGAATCGATTCATCAGAAGGATTTAAAGACATTCAGGACAGATACAACGCTTTGGCGAATTATTCTTCCGCTTTGTCTTCAAAAAAGCGAATCGATGACAACAATTTTGCTTCCTATGACCAGACAAGGTATGACGCTGGCGTGGAAGCGCTTTCTGAAATGGAAAACATTTTTGCCGGAACAAATTTAAAAGGTTCGGCAATGCTTGAAACTTCAGTAAAAGCGAAAGGTTCTTTTGACGCGGTTCTGTTCGCCGCTTACAGACAGCTTGCAAGGAACGAGCGTACAGAAGCGTTCAAGTCAAAACGAGAGGCGGACGGAATAAAAGCCGGAGTCGCCGCTAAAGATGCGTACAACAATGCTGTTTCTGAATTCCGCGCAGGCGATTCAAGCTATTCAATGCAGAATCCTGAATCCGCTTACGCTCATTATGAAAAGGCAAGGCTGGAATTTGCCGCTGTTTACGCAAAAGTTTCTGCGGAACGCGAGGCCGCTCAGAAAGCGATGGACGAAGCGAAAAGCAAAGTCCTTGAAAGCCAGAATTACGCAAGCCAGGCGGATGCCGACGCTCCTCTTTCAGGAGATGAGATTCAGGGAATCGAAGCAGAGGATGCAAAACTTCTGGAAGACGACAATTACGAAGATCCGGCCGCGCAAGAGGCAGAACTTCCTGAAACTTTGCTTGAAGAAGGAGATGAAAAATAATGAAAAAGATAGTTTCTTTTGTTTTTGCGTTATTGGCTTCGGTTTGTGTTTTTGCGGCAAGTTATACAAACAACACTTATCAGAAACTTGCTGATGAATATTCGCAGAAAGCTCAGAGAGCGTTTGATGCAGGCCAGTATTCGGATGCGGTCGAATATTCTGCAAAAGCCGCAGAGAACGCGGAGCTTTCAAAAGCGTTTATCGACATGATGAAATCCAGAGGTGAAGCGGAAACCCAGATAAAAATCGCGCGCAACAGAATCACTTGGGCGGAAGGAATAAACGCGGACAAGACTTTCCCGATTGCGTTTACAGCTGCGAAAGAAGCGTGTTCAAACGCGGAAAGTTCATTTGAAAAAGAGGATTTCGCTTCCGCTTTGACATTCGCAAAAGCGTCTCTTGCCGCTTTGGACGGAGTTTACGAAGTCACTCCTCTTCCTGAATTTTACATTGTCCGTCCTTGGGCGGAAACAAAGGACTGCTACTGGAATATTTCAGGCCGGCCTTATGTTTACAACAATCCGCTTCTCTGGGAAAATCTTTACCAGGCGAACAAATCGGAAATGCCGCGTCCTAACGACCCGAATCTGATTATGCCTGGAATGAAGATGAAAATTCCGAGCATTACTGGTGAATACCGCGAAGGCGTTTACAGTCCGAGCAAAAAATACGAGGCTTACGGTTCAAGCAAATAAAACCGCAAAACCGAATTAAAAAGAATAGAAATCGCCGTCTTGAAGATAATGAAAAAGACGGCGATTTTTTTTTGTTTTTGCTTTGTTTATTCCAGATGCCGTTTTTTCGTTGGAATTCGGAATCTGGAATATTTTTGTATTTTCGGCGGCGATTTTTTTTACTTCCGCGGATTTTTTTTCGGTTCAGGCTCTGGAAAGCCGATTTCAATCTTTAAGCCAGGAAGTTTTATTTCAGCCTTTGAAAATCTTGATTCAGGTTCTGGAATATTGTCTTTTGCTTCCGGAAGTTTTTTCAGTTCCTTCATTTCTTTTGTCCGTTTCGGTTCTTGCTTCGGATTGGATGATTTTTCCGGCTTCGGATTATGAAAATCCGGCGGAAGCTCTTTCATCTTTTTTGCTTCCGGTTTTTCCAAAACCTGCGGATTTTTCAAAGAATCTGAAGTCCTTGATGAATCCAGAGTTTTTGAAGCGGCGAACAGATTTGCGCTTCCGAGCAAAGCCGCAATTCCCAGAACTGCTGATGTTTTCAAAAGTCTTTTCATTTTTGTCTTAACTCCTTGGTTTTCTTGTTTTTGTTCAGACTTTCTGTCTGTTGTGCTTTTAATATAATTCACCGCGCTTTCACCTTCATTAGATGAGCTTAAGCCGAATATAAGAGTTTTCTTATTTTATTTTCATTCACTTCATAAGAATAATTTCGTATAATGGCGATATGAAAAGTGTATTCAGCGTTTTTGCATTGTTTTTTCTATGTTCGTTTATTTTCTCCCAGTCTGACGGATACAGAGGACAGCGAAACACACGGAACGCGGCGGAATGTAAAGTCACAGGCGTTTCTTATTCGCAGGAATCAGGCGTTCTTGACATTTATTTTTCTTCGGCGGTCGACCCGAGAAGCGTTTCCGGCTCGTCTGTTTTTGTGGACAATGTTCCTGTCGGTTCGGGCGCAAAGGCGACTTTCAGCCGTGACGGAACACAGGCACGAATCTCAATCGGAAAAAGAAGTTCTTTCAACTTGAGGATTTCGGGCGTAAAAAGTTATGACGGAAAATCTGTTCCGCAGTATTCAAAATCGTTTTAAGCCGTCTGAACGATTTTGCTTGTTTTAAGATTTTTTACAGAAGAAGATGAGAATTATGGAAAAAATTTTGATTGTTGAAGACGACGAGGGAATCAGCGATTTTGTGAATCTTGAGCTTGAGCACGAAGGTTTTAAGACTTTTGTCGCGGCGGACGGAAGAAAAGCACTCGAGATTTTTGAAAGCGAAAAGCCAGATTTGGTTCTTCTTGATGTTATGCTTCCTGAAATCAGCGGGCTTGAAGTTCTCCGCAGGATAAGAAAATCTTCACGCGTTCCTGTGATTATGGTTACTGCACGCGGCGAAACTTATGACAGAGTGAACGGACTTGACGCAGGCGCGGACGATTATCTTCCGAAACCTTTCGAGATTGAAGAGCTTCTTGCAAGAATGCGCGCTGTTTTGCGCCGTTCTTCTTCTGTGAACGATGAACCGAAAATCTATAAAATCCGCGGACTTGAAATGAACACGGAAAGCATGAAAGTGACTTTAAAAATCGGAACAGCAGGAAGCGGAAAAGAAAACGCGTTTTCGGAAAGCGGAACTGACAGAACTGACGGAACAAAATCTTCTGAAATAAAATCCGCTGAAAGAACCCTCGATTTTTCAAAAACCGAATATCTTATGCTTAAATTCCTTATGGAAAACAAAAACAGGGTTTTAAGTCGCGACCAGATTATCGACGAAATCTGGGGGAAAAATCATTTCATCGATGTGAATACAGTTGATGTCTACATCGGTTATCTTAGGCAGAAAATCGATCAGGCGGCGGGCGAAACTTACATAAAAACTGTCCGCGGCTCAGGCTATATGATGATTGGCGATGAATAAAATTTTTCTGGCGATGAAATGCGGCTTCAAAAATGTTGCGAAAATGACTGAAATCACATTGTGAAAATGTTGCGAAAACAATTGAGAAAACATTTTGAAAATATGGCGGTGAATAAAATTGAAAGAAAAACGGCAAAACTCAAAAATCCTGAAAAATCTTAATTCCGTTTCGGTTCGTCTTGCCTTCCGCTTTTCGCTTCTAGTCACTTTCTGTGTTGTTCTTCTTTCGCTTTCGCTTGTCGCGATGCTTAATGAAATCGTGAGAAACCAGAAATCCGAGGAGCTTTACAAGGCGGCGGAAACAATCGAAAACTCTTTTTCGGAAAATCCTGAAAATGAAACCGCCTTCGCTCAGACAAGGCTTCCGTATTATATTTCGTATGTCGTCTATGAAACTGAAGCCAGAAATGTCCTGGGCACAAACGACCCTTATCTTCCGATTCTTCCGGAAACAGGAAAAAAGGCGAAAAAATATGTCCAGAAAGATTTTTTCATAGACGGAGATCTGAACATTTATTACTACACAAAAAAAATCAGTTCCTCGCTTGTGATTGAAACTTCATTGAATATGGAAACGGATTCTTTCACGAAAATGTCAGAGCAGCTTCCAAGAGGAATTCTGATTCTTTTCTTTCCGATTCTGATTATCTCGTTTTTTGTCTCGCTTTTCATCACAAACCGCACGATTCAGCCTGTGAAAAAAATCACTTCGACGGCAAAGGAACTTGGCTCGTCAAGACTTGACGCTTTGCTTCCTGTCTCAAAACGCGACGACGAGATTGACGATTTGGCGAAGACTTTCAATGATTTGTTCAGGCGGTTAAAACTTGATTTTGAAAGGGAAAGACAGTTCACAAGCGATGTTTCGCACGAGCTTAAAACTCCGGTTTCAGTTATTTCAGGTCAGGCGAATCTTCTGCGTCGCTGGGGAAAAGAAAATCCGGCTCAGCTTGAAAAATCGCTCGACACAATCATAAAGGAATCAAAATCAATGTCCGCGATAATCGAAAATCTTCTTCAGATTTCAAGGATTGAGAACGGAAGGATAAAGCCTCAGCTTGAAAGATTCAGGATTCTTGATTTGTTCAGGCGATTGAAGGACGAGGCGGAAATCTTAGAGCCTTCGCTGATTTTTGAAATCAAGTGCGACGAAAAAATCTTTGTGATTGCGGACAAAGAGCTTCTTCATCAGGTTTTCACGATTATTGTCTCAAACAGTCTGAAATACTGCGGCGCGGCAGGTATAAAACCGATAAGAATCGTCTGCGAATGCAAACCGAATCAAGGCGAACTGAATAAAAATAAACTTAATGAAGGCGAAGGCGTTTTTATTTCAATCCGCGACAACGGAAAAGGCTTTGACGAAAAGACAAAAATCCACGCGGTTGAACGTTTTTACCGTGGCGACGAATCTCATTCCCGTTCTGCAGGCGGAAGCGGACTTGGACTTGCGATTGCAAAAACGATTGTCAAGGCGATGGACGGAACAATAAAAGCGGAAAACAACGGCGGCGCGGAAATAATCATTCTTTTGAAAGACTGAAAACTAAGAAAGTTCTTATAATTCTCTTAGGAAAAACAAAAAGTCTGCGGATTCAAGATATGGTTTAATAAAACCAGAAACGGGAACAGAACATCGGACAAAAAAATCAAGTTCAGCGAACAAAATCAGGTTCGGCAAAAAAATCAGATTTTGCGGACGTAAAAAAGTTCGGAATGTTCTCGAAGGAAGGTTTTATATGAAAAACACAAATCGAAAAATCACAAATCTTAAAAACGCGAAAACGGTTCTTGTCTGCGGATTTTTTGCGCTTTTGTCCGCGCTTTTTTCAGGCTGCATTGTTCTGGTCGATGACAGCGATTTTTCGGAAAACGAAACGCCTTGCGTCTGCCAAGAGAACGCGCGGGTTTTTGTGCAGAACAACGCGTCAAAATACGGTTCTGATGCCTGCTATATTTCGGCAGTTTATTGCAGGACTTCGGAATATTCTGAATGGATTCCTGTCTGGGAAAATCCGTGTTCAGCATTGCGCACGGATTCAAACTGTTCTTTTGAACTTCCTGAAGGACGATATTATTTCTGCGTCAGAGCCGTTTATCCGAATCTGAGCTGTTTTTACGATTATTATAAAGATTATTTCACGGAAAGACGCTGCTCGGTTTCAGGCGGGAAAACAAGTTTTCTGGACTTTGACGGAGATTGTGTCAGTAAAATTTTTTGACATATTCAGGTTTCCGATTTAGAATTATTCCAGTGAGAAGCCAGACGCTTTAGATGTTGTCAGAGTTGGTTTTCGAGGAGTTTTTATGGCAGTTATAACAATATCAAGGCAGGTTGCAGCTTTAGGCGATGAAGTTGCCCAGGAACTTGCAAAAAAAATCGGATATAAATTTATAAACCGCAAGGAAATTGAAAAGCGGATTGTCGAGCTTGGATTTCCGGCGGAAAAACTGAAGAAATACGACGAAAAAAAGCCGGGATTTTTCGCCTCGCTTGTAAAAGACAGAGACGAGTATCTTCATTATCTTCAGACTGCTGTTCTTGAAGCGGCTGAAGAAGGCGACTGCATTTTGATAGGACGCGGAGCGTTTGTGATTCTTGAATCGATTCCGAATCTTGTTTCGTTGAGGTTTGTCGCGGACCGCGATGCAAGAATGAAACGCCTTATGAATGAGTTTTCTTGGAACGAAAAACAGGCGATGCAGAGAATCAACGAAAGCGACTCGAACCGGAAAGGATTCCACAAGAGTTTTTTCAATGTTGACCCTGATGACGCGACACATTTTATGCTCGTCATGAACACAGGAATCTTCAATGAAGAGGAAACTTCCGAAACTGTCGCATCGATTGTGAAATCTTACATAAATCCTGAAAAAGAAGAGAAAGGCAAGGAAAAACTTCAGGAACTTTTAAAGTGCCAGCATCTTGTGAACAAACTTGTGTTCGATTACAGGCTGAACATTGAATTTTTGCGCGCTGTCATCGAGGGAAACCAGGTTACGCTTCAAGGAGTTGCGGATTCTGCGGTTCTTGTCGAACGCGCGATAAAAATCGCGGCTGAGGTTTTGCCGGAATACAAAATCACTTCAGCAATCAGCGTTGTCCAGGATTTCAAGACGCACCACAAATAACAGGAAGCAGGGCTTCCGCATTATAATTTTTTATAAAAAATTTGGTGTTTGGGAGCGGAGCG
>CAZSHF010000089.1:0-7002 GCA_964606655.1 uncultured Treponema sp. | reverse complement strand
TTTTTGGCGAAGTTCATCCAGAAGTTTTGGAAAACTGGCAAATTACAGTTCCATGCTTTGGTGGAGAACTAGATTTGGAAGAATTGCTTGCCGCAACTCCAGATCCGCATAAAAAATCAACGAAAAACGCGGTGGTTGAGCCTGTCGAAACCACCTCGAAAAAAGATGAAAACGAAAAATCCGCTCCAGCCGAACACAAAGGTCCAAAACTTGCAGACGACCAACTTGCGTATTACAACGAACACATTGAACTTAAAGTTGCCGTTATTAAATCTGTGGAAACAAATCCGCAAGGCGACCGTCTTTACATTGAACACTTAGACGACGGTTCTGACGAAGAGCGAATTATTCAGTCTGGATTGCGACCTTATCTTAAAGAAGAAGAGTTGCTTGGAAAGCACGTAATAATTGCCGCTAACTTGGCTCCGCGCAAAATGAAAGGCGTAGAAAGTCGCGGAATGTTACTTGCTTGCGATTACACAGAAGACGGAAAAGAAAAAGTTGAACTTTTAACTGCTCCTTGGGCAAAAGCCGGAACGCAAGTTGTTTTGCAAGGTTCGGGCGAAAGTGCGCAAAAACCTGCAAAAATCGACATAGAAAAGTTCTGCAAAGTAGAAATGAAAGTTGTAAACCACACAGCGCAAATTGCAGGCGTAGCATTAACCGCAGACGGAAAACCGCTAACAACGCAAAAAGCCGACAACTGCGAAATTTGCTAATAAAAAAAGGCTTCCAATTTGCGGAAGCCTTTTCTTGTATGTGAAAAATGAAAATTTATTTTTTGCCTTGTGTGCAGGAAAAAATTGTTCAATCAGAAGAGAAGTTCTTTTTGCGAAACCAAAATCAAATCATTTTCCGAATTATATGTTATAATCAGATTATGTCAGAAATTATTTTGTATCATGGAAGCAACGAAGAGATTAAATTTCCTGAAATCAGAAAAACAAAATATACAAAAGATTTCTCTTGGGGATTTTATTGCACGAAAAACTATGAGCAGGCGGTTCGCTGGGCAAACCGAAAATCTGAAAATGGATTTGTAAATTTTTATTCATACAAAGAAAATCCTGAACTTAGTGTCTTAAAATTTGATGAAATGAATGATGATTGGCTCGACTTTATCGCAAAATGCCGAAAAGGCTTTGTTCACAACTATGATATTGTAGAAGGACCAATGGCGGATGACACAATCTGGAATTATGTCAATGATTTTTTTGAAGGACTTATTACCCGAAAAATTTTTTGGGAATATGCAAAATTTAAACATCCGACGCATCAAATAAGTTTTCATACATTAAAGGCTCTTGATTGTCTTGTGTTTCAAAAAAGCGAGATTATTTAGTGAGGTGATTTATGAATAAGCGACTTTCTTCAAAACAAAAGGATGATTTGTTTTACGTTTGCTCGCTTCTTGAATACATTGCGCGCGTAAGTTTTAATTACAGAAAAGATATTATTTCGTATTTTTCAAAAGAAGTACTTTCTTGGCAACTTAAAGTTGCGGAAGTTAATCATTCGCTTTCATTTGAGCAAGTTTCAGATGAACTGATTGAAAAACTTGATATAAAACAAGGCGCGTTTGATAGCGTAAAAAGATGCAAGTACGAAGTTCCATCTTATCTTTCTGTTGGACGCGTTTTTTCAAGGCTTGTGATTTCGGTTTATGAAAATGACGAGAAAGCCAATTTGGAGCAATGTATTATTAATGTTTTCTCTTCATTTATAAGTGACGAAATCTCTAATTTCAATTCTGCGGTTTATTATGCGAATCCAAGTTATCTTTTTTGCTCTTATAACGAAGGAAAACTTTCTGCCTGAAACTGAAATGATGAATGACATCTTGAAAAAAATCACTTTTCAGAGCGTTTTAATATTTTTAATAAAATAAATTGAAAAAAAATGCCAAAACAAAAATTCCAAACCGAACTTGATATAATAATCTCTTCTCTTACAAAAAAGCCGACTTTGCTTTTGCACGCTTGCTGCGGACCTTGCTCCTCTTATGTGATTGAATATCTGGCGAAATTTTTTGACATCACGATTCTTTATTACAACCCGAACATTTATCCGGAAGAGGAATATCATCGCCGCCTGAACGAGCTGAAAAATCTTTTGCCGCGATTTCCAGAGGCGATTAAAAACAAGGTGAGGCTTGTCGAACAGAATTACGACCAGAACGAATTTTACGATGCGATAAAAATAAAAGAAGAGCCTGCCTTGGCAAACGAGGCGGAAAAAGGCGAGCGTTGCCGACGCTGCTACGAACTTCGGATAAAGAGAGCGTTCGATTATGCAAGCGGACACAATTTTGACTATTTCTGCACAACGCTAAGCATTTCGCCATTTAAAGACGCGGAGAAAATCAACAGGATTGGCGAAGAGTTGTGTAGAAGCGCGCAAGCAACCACCATAAATGCGCAGGAATCTCCAAAGTGGCTTCCTTCCGACTTCAAGAAAAAAGGCGGATTCAAGCGAAGCCTTGAACTTTCAAAAGAATACGGACTTTACCGACAGCAATATTGCGGCTGTGTTTTTTCCAAGACAAACACAGAAAAAGACGCGGAACTTTAAGGCAGAAAACCCGCATAATCCGGGTTTTTCAATGTTCATAAAATCGCATAAAAAAATTGTTGGAATTTCCGCGAAAACCGCTTTCCGTTTTGTTCCAACAATTTTTACGCTCCGGATAAAAAATTTGACATTCGGATTTTGCCCAAAATTTAGGGGAAATCCTAAATCTTGAATCGTCCGATTAAATCCTTGATTACGTCCACAGCGTCTTTGGTTTTCAGGGCGAGGTTTGAAACATTCTGTGTCGCCTCGCTGATTTGCTGAGAACCGCTTGCCATTTCGTCCATTGAGCCTAAAACTGTGTTTGAAATTTCTGTCACGGCGACAATGTCTTTTCCGACTTCATCAAGATGCTCGTCAAGATTTTTTGAAGTGTCGTCAACAAGCCCTGATTCAGATTTCATATTTGTCAGGGCTTCAAGAATTTGCGCCGAGCCGTTTGTCTGTTCTTCCATCGCGTTTTTAATCTGAACAACAATCGGGTCGACAACGCTGACCTGATTGTCGATTGTCTTGAAACTTTCCTGCGAAAGAATCGAAAGCCGTCCGCCTTCAAGAATCAGATTTGTAATGTCTGTGATATTTTCTTCAATCGCTTTTGCCTGAACTCCGGAATTTTCCGCAAGTTTTCGGATTTCGTCCGCGACAACCGCAAATCCTTTTCCGGCTTCTCCGGCGTGCGAAGATTCAATCATCGCGTTCATCGCAAGCAGGTTTGTCTGGGAAGAAATCGATTTGATTGTGTTGTTCGCGTCCGCAAGAACTTTTGATTTTTCTTCAATTTCTTTGATTACAGAATTGCATGATTTTACATTCGCTGAACCTTCGGAAATCGATTTTCCAAGCTGATTGAACGCGGCTTGCATTTGTTCCGCAGATTTTGAAACCGCGTGAATGTTTCCAATCATTTCCTCGATTGCCGCGGAAGATTCTGTTATGTCCGAAGTCTGGGCGACAATGTTTTCCTTCAGGTTGTCCATCGCGTCGTTTGATTTTGAGATTATATTTGACGCGTTTTGAACCGCGTTCGCCTGATTTGTCGACTGGTTTTTTACAGACTGAATATTCGCCATAATCTGTGAAGTCGCGCTTGCGGTCTGCTGTGAACTTGAGCCGAGTTCCGCGACAACATTCTGAATATCGTCTGATTTTTCGGAAAGCTCTTTTACCAGCGACTGAAGCATTTCGATGAATTTGTTTATGTCTCCGCTCAGCGCAGAAAATTCGTCGTTTCCTTTAATCGGAATCCGGTAAGTCAAATCCGCGTTTCCGCTTGAAAGCGCGTGAATCGCCCTTGAAGTTTTTTCGAGCGGTTTTTTGACAACAAGAGCCATAAGAAGAACCGCCGCTCCGAACAGAATAACTGAAGTCAACGCCTGATAAATCAAAATCGATTTAAAGATTTCGGATGTCGCGACGTTCATCGCTTCGACATTTTCTCCGACAAAAAGAGAAATCTCTTCGTGTCCCAGCGGCCAATAATGAGCGACAAAATCCATGCCGGCGACTTCTATAGTTCCTTGCCAGTCCTTTCCGTTTTTCAGATTTTCATAAACGACAGAAGGGATTTTTGTGTTTTCCTGATTGTTCAGAGTTGAAAAAAGCCGAGTGTCGCCTTTTATGATTGTAAAATCGCATCCGACGTGTTCAGGCATCCGGAACATAAATTCTTTTGTGGAAAGATTTGTGTGGACTTCAACCGCGGCGACAGTTTTTCCGTCTGCTGAAACCGGAATTGTCGCGGACGCGATGAATTTTCCGTCGGAAAGCGTTGTCGTCACAGTTTGCCCGCCGTTTTGTTCAAGCGCTTTTCTGAGAGCCGGACTTATTTCTGTTTTAGTCGCATATTCCCGCGGACTTACAAGTTTTTCGTTCAAGTCAAAAATCGCGAAATGTTCGATTTCCATATTTTTCGCGACTGAATCGTACAGGACTTTTTGAGTTTCAGGTTCAGTTTTGTTTTCATAGAACGCTTTGTACAATGCGCCAAGCTGCAATGCGACGTTTTTTGTGTCCTGGATTTCCACATCAATCAAATCGATTACAATCGCCTTGTCCAGCTCAACAGTTGATTTTGTGTTTTCAAGCCAATGGATTTTTACAGTTCTGTCTATTCCCTGGACTATCATTATTGTTGAAAGCACAAAAACAAACAGAAGCGGAGTGATTGCTTTTACAGCAATGGAAACAGTTTTGTTTTTACTTTTCATATAAAACCTCGGTGCAAAAATTAAGTTCAATTGTTTTACAGGAACATATTATACTCCACGCTCGGGGGGGGGGGCAAGTTTTTTTTTCTGATTCGGAACATTTTTTTTGTTTCCAGCGTTTATTTTATTTTCGGATATTGTTTTTGGCTTTGTTGTTTCTGTTTTTTTAGTTTGCGGATTTCTTTTCATGTTCTATTGTTTCGATTTTCTGAAATCTGTCAGTTTGAAAACTCGCGGAAATTTTCATCGGGTTTTTCTTCAAGCCAAAGAGAAAGCTCTTCCACGACATTTAAAAGTTTTTGCCTTCTGTTTTTGCCGGAAATCGAACATTCCCAGACAATCGCGACGCGGTAACAGTTTTCAAGATAAGTCTTCACGATTCTTTTGTCGCGTTCAATATTTCTGTCGATTTTTGTTTTCCAGTATTCCGTGTTTGATTTTGGAATTCTGAAAAGCCTGCAATTCTCGTGTCCGTGCCAAAAACAGCCGTGCATAAAAATAACAGCGTTGAAATGCGGAAGAAAAATGTCCGGCGTTCCCAAATATCTTTTGTCGTTCTTCCGGAATCTGAATCCGGCTTTGAAAAGCGCGCTTCGGAGAAAGACTTCGGATTTTGTGTCTTTTCCGTGAATCTTAGACATATTCAGGCTGCGTTGTTCCGGCGTAAGTTTGTCCATTTTTCAGTTCTCCTTGCGTTTTATCCGTTTCGGCGAAAAATGTTTTTCGCAAAGTTCCAGATTTCTTTCAAATTGAATTTGATTCTGATTCCGTATTCGACTCCGCTGTCAACCAAATCCGCCTGCCAGCTGAAAAGCGAAGGCTCGTTCACAAGAATTCTGTAGCCAAAAAAGACATCGACCATCACGTAATTCAAAAAGTTCTGTTTCCAGCCGATTTCCGGATAAACAGTGATTATCGTGTCTTTTGAATCTTCGGATTCTTTGTCGATGTACATCAGAAAATCCGTTCCGCCGCCGAATCCCAGATAAAGTTTATCAAGTCCGCTTCCGAACGGATAAAACAAGGCTTCAAGCCGGATTCCGACTGTTGTGACTCTGGTTTCAATGTTTTTCGCGAACATCGTCATGTGGCTGAAATTGCCTTTTACCGCCAGATAATCAAAAATGCTGCGCTCGTAAGAAAGTCCGAATCCCCAGCCGTTGTTTTTAAGTCCTGTTCCAAGATAACCTAAATCGAACGAAAAAATGCTTTTTCCGATGAATGAATTTTTCTCAAGTTGTTTTTGTTCATTTTCCGCGGATTCGGAAATGTTTTCAAATGATTCGGAATCCGAACAGAACGCGGAAAGCGCAGGAAAAACTGAAAGAATAAAAACAGCCAGAAGAAAACGCAATTTTTTGAGCATATCTGATTTTACAAATTTTGGACAATGCGGACAAGTTTTTGGTTTTGGAAGACACGATTTTGCGCAATGAGCAATTTATGCACACTGAAAAAAGCACATTCAAACTCATTCAAAGTTCCGGGGCAAATGCGGTATAATCGTTTTATGAAACTTATTGTGAAACATTTTTCTGAGCTTTCGGCGGCTGAACTTTTTGAAATTTACAAACTCAGAGTTTCGGTTTTTGTTGTCGAACAGAAATGTCCTTATCAGGAAGTTGACGACGCGGACAAAAACGCGTTTCATCTTTGGCTTGAAGAAGAAGATAAAATTGAGGAGAGAAAGTTTGAAAACGAAACTGAAGTTTCTGAAAACGGAAGTCGTGAAAACTCTGAAGAGAAAGAATCGGAACGCGGAACTGAAATTGATTGCGGCAAAAAGCGAGAAAACGGAAAAATCCTCGCTTATTCAAGAGTTCTTCCGAAAGGCGTTCTTTTTGACGAAGTTTCGGTTGGTCGCGTGATTGCTGCAAAACGACGTTCGGGTCTGGGAACAAAAATTGTTTCAGAAGCGGTTCGCGTTGCAAAAGAAAAGTTTTCGCCAGACAAAATCATCCTGGAAGCGCAAGTCTATGCAAGAAAGTTTTACGAAAATTTAGGATTCCGAAAAATCTCCGACGAATTTCTGGAAGACGGAATTCCACACATTTTTATGCAACTGAATCTGAACTCTGGACGATGAAATTTATGCAGGGCTTCCGCATCATAACCACCTTTAATAAAAAAACAGGTTTTTGGTCGCGTAGCGAGTAGGCAGTGTAATTTATGCTAATTTTACGAAGTAAAATTAGTGTGCAGGTCGAAACATTCTGCGCTT
>CAZSHF010000088.1:0-7152 GCA_964606655.1 uncultured Treponema sp. | reverse complement strand
AAACACGTGTCATTTCGTCGCCATCGAGTTCTGCGATAGCATTTTTCATCTGAATCTTAGCCATACGGAAAGTATAATGAATCGGAATGATTTTTTAAATAGAACGCGGAATTTGAAACACGGCTTCCGCTGTTCATTTCAACGAATCCGTTCTTTCTCTGTTCATCTCAATAGACCTGTTCGGAAACTTCAGTTTCAGAACAGGTTACTTTGAAGTGCGATGTTTAAAATCGCGCTATTTCAGCGATTTTAAACTCGTCGACTTGTTGATGACGAAGTCATCTAACAAGTCTAATATATTCGCGCGGAGTAAGTCCGTAAAGCTCGTGGAATTTTTTTGTGAAATAACTCGCAGAATCAAAGCCGCATTTTCCTGAGATTACAGCGATTCCTTCGTCAGGATTTTCTTTCAGGAAATCCGCGCTTTTCATAAGACGATATTTCAAAAGGCAATGCATAGGAGACTCGCCGATTGTCCGCTTGAAGCATCTCAAAGCCTCCCGCTCCCCGACATTCGCAGACCGGCTTATATCTGAAAGCGTTATGTTTTCCGAATAATTTGAATGAATGAACCTTATCATATTTGAAATTCTTTTAGCGTCGATGTTCTGAGGCGGATTTTCCTCTTCTATTTCCTTTCTGAATCTCTGGCAAGAGGCAAAGACAATCCGGCTTAAAAGATTCCTTACAGAAAACTCGTATCCGAAAGAATCAGTTTTCAGCCCTTCAAAAGCATCGTAAAATCCTTTTGTGTTTTCATCGTCCGGACCGAATTTTGTCACAGTGAAAGCGCCGCATTTGCACAGCGGAAGAACATATTTATCTGAAAAGACGCTTGCTTCTCCGCCTGAGACAAGAAGGCTTGAAAACACAAAAGAACGGAGAACACAGCTGCCTTGGGCCGTCGCGGAATGAAGCGCGTTTGAATTTATAAGGGCGACTTCGCCTGGATGAAGCGGAATATGTCTTGAAATCACTCCGAGATTCATGACTCCGCTGACAATGTAAACCGCCTCAAGCTCGTCATGCCAATGCCATGGAACCTCATCATGCATCTGCTCTTTTATCTCGTATTCATATCCCGCGCACGGAAAAGAAGCCGAACCGTGAGGCTTTGTCTCCTTTCTTTCGCTGTTCCGGATAACATCGTTTACTGAAAGACCCATTTTTCCGCTCTCCCTTTAAAAGCCGTCCTAAAAAATAAAAAACAAGTCGGTTTTGTTATAGTATAAGTCGCTCATTTTATTGCCGCAAGATGATTCAGGGCTTATTTTATAAATAGACTTGTTCTGAAACTTAAGATTCCGAAAAGGTCTAATGAGATTTGAAGGCAAATCGATTTGCCGGAAAATCGTAAACTTAAAAACGCCGGAAGGCAAGAAAACACAGGAGGAACAGTATGAGAATCAGAAACAGAGAACAGCTTTTGACAGCAAGAAAAGCCTTTGAAAAACTCACAGGTTCTGCTGTCTTTGTCGACGCGTTCAGCGGAGAGAAATTTGACCTCCAGATTCCAGAAGAACGAGAGGCTTCGCTTGAACGGCTTTTGACAGACACAAGAGAAAGCCTTGAGCTTTTTGTAAGCAGCCGCGAGGACACTCAGATTATGCTGAATCTTCTGCACGACCTTGGCCAGAGCGAGCACGATGATTTTTCCTATGCGGCATCCGCGAAAGCAGTCTGATATGCTTTACAGAAGCCCCGCGAACCTTATATTGTTCCGGGCGCAGAAATCAACATAACGCGCCTCGTCGTTTTTTTCTGTGAATCCCGTGACATAAAGAGCGGAATCATCTGATGCGGAATTTTTCTCTCCGCCCAGGTTTTTCAGGACTTCAAACGCGTGTTTTGTCACTCCTTCCCTGCTGTCAACAACTTTAATGGAAGAGCCTGCTTCTTTTTGGATATATTCGCCCATGTTCAGAAAATGAGTGCAGGCGAGGACGATGACATCGCAGTTCTTTTCCCTGAAGAAATCGCAGGCGGGCCTGCAGGCGGAAAATCGCTCCTCTTCTGAAGCGAAATAAAATTTGTGCTCGATAAACGAGATAAGAGCCGCGTCACCGCGTGAAAAAACCTCGCAGTCGCTTGCAAAATCTGCGGTGAGTTTTTTTGTGTACTCGTGGTTCACTGTGGCGTTTGTCGCAAGAAGCCCGATTTTCCGCGTCTTTGAAATTTTCGCGGCAGGCTTTATAGCAGGAACTGTCCCGATAAAACTGTTTTCAGGAAAACGCCTCCGCATCTCTTCCAGAGCCGTTACTGAAATCGTGTTGCAGGCGACAACAATCGCTTTGGGGCCGCATTTTTCTATGATTTTTTTCACACAGCCAGAGGATTTTTCGATTATCTCTTCCCGGCTTTTTTCGCCGTAAGGAAAGTTTTTCGTGTCTCCGACATAGACGCAGGAGGCACCCGGATTTTTTGTCTTAAGATATTTTAAATAAGGAAGCCCACCCGTTCCCGAATCAAGGAAAGCAAAATCCACGCTCACAATACCGCCTCTTTTATCTCATCGATTATTTTCAAGTCACAAAGCCCGTCGCGCAAACCTGAAAGCAAAGGCGACTTTCCGTCAAGAAAATCAGCCGCGTTCTGAACCATGTTTGAAAAATAGCGTGTCTTTTTAAAACGGCGGATTTTTCTGTTCCGCGAAAGAGAATAAAATCCTGTGTAAAGCTTTGACTCTTCCGCGCGGAAAAACTCAAATATTCCGTTTCCGATTTTGATTCGTCCTTCAGTTCCGATTATGTCAACTTCAAAGCCGAAATATTTTGACCTTCCGGAAAAAGAAAGGTTCACATCGGGGCAAAGAGCCGACTCAAAGTTCACAGAAAGATTCCGCACTGTTTCAGGATTTTTTTCATCGTACACAAGCGAAGTGATTCTAGGCGTATGAATCACTTCAAAATCCTTTCCGCCGTCAAGCAGAAAACGCACGATGTCGACAAGATGAGTTCCGTCGTGAAGAAGGCTGTACGCTCCGTCTTTTTCATTTTCAGGCGAATAGACGCGAAGCCCCGAATCAAGACGCGCGTTCACTGTCATGATTTTTCCGACTGAATCAAGATGATTTTTTGCAAAACGGTAATCTTCTGAAAAACGCCTCTCGTGGTTCACAAGAACCGGAACGCCCAAGGATTCCGAAGCGAAACGGATTTTCTCGCCGTCTTTAAAGCTCAAGGCGACAGGCTTTTCAAGAATCACAAGGCGAGGCTTTGCCCTGATCGCTTCAAGGCAAGTCTCAAGATGAGAATCCTCGTTCACAGAAACCACAACAATGTCAGGCTTCTCGCAGGCAAAAAGCTGCGAGGATTCAGAATAGACACGGCATTTTCTGTTCGCCCTTCTCCATTTTTCAAGACGCGAGGAATCTTTGTCGCAGCCTGCAATGAGCCTTATTCTTCTGTTTGATTTCAAAGCCATTGTGTGGCTTGCAGGCTGCTCGCGTTTCCTGTCAAAGCCCAGTGAAAACCCGATCCGCCCTGTTCCTATCACCGCCGCAGTAAAAATCTTCCGTTTCACAAAACCCTCTTGATTTTTAATCAGTCTTTGTAGTTCAAGGCCGAGACAACCGCCGCTACGCCTGCGCGTCCTACATTCGAGCTTTTTCCGACTCCCCAGGAAGAAGTTCCGTCCTCTTTTGTAATCAGCACATAAGCCATAGCATAAGTGTTCGAGCCTTCGCCGACTGAATGTTCGTGGAACGAAGTTATATTGAACTTAGGAGCAGGAGTCTGTTTCATCGCGGAAACGAACGCGTCCAAAGGACCGTTTCCGTTCGCCGAAACCGCGATTTTCTTTCCTTCCCATTCGATTGTCGCCATCGCTGTGACATAATCTTCTTCTCCGCGGTTCCGTTCGCCTTCAATGTGGCGTTCTGTCAGGTCAAGAATATTCAGCGGAGACTTTGTGTTAAGCCATTCATCTTCAAGGACTTTCATAATCTCCTCCGCTTTCAGTTCACGCTGAGCTTTGTCCGCCGCCTCTTTCACGCGGCTTCCGAAGACAGGAAGCATCGCTTTAGGAAGGGCGATTCCGTATTCCTGCTCAAGAATATAAGCCGCGCCGCCTTTTCCAGACTGGCTGTTGATGCGGATAATCCCTTCGTACTGGCGGCCGATGTCGTGCGGATCAAAAGTAAGATACGGAACATCCCAGTATTCGTTCTCCGCTTTTCCGACTCTTGCTGACATTCCTTTCCGAATTGCATCCTGATGAGAACCGCTGAAGGCAGTGAAGACAAGCTCGCCTGAATAAGGAGTCCTAGGATGAATTTCCATTCCAGTAAGACGCGTGTAAGCCTCGATTAAAGAAGGCATATCGCGGAAATCAAGCTCAGGGTCGACTCCCTGCGTATACATATTCATCGCGACTGTCACAATGTCAAGGTTTCCTGTCCGCTCTCCGTTTCCGAAAAGGCAGCCTTCAACCCTGTCCGCTCCGGCAAGAAGACCTAGCTCGCACTGAGCGACGCCTTCGCCCCGGTCGTTGTGGTTGTGAAGAGAAACCACAAGATTTTCGCGGTCTGATATGTTCTGGCAGAAATATTCAATCTGGTCAGCGAACTGATTCGGAAGCGCGCACTCTACAGTCGTAGGAAGATTCAGGATTATCTTGTGGCTTTCGTCCGCCGCGTCTCCCCACTCTTTCACGACAGCCTCGCAGACTTCCAAAGCGTAGTCGATTTCAGTCGTGGAAAAACTTTCCGGCGAATATTCAAGGCGGATGTCAGTTCCTTCGCTCATGGAAAGACAGTTTTTTACACAGCGGATTCCGTCAATCGCAATCTGTTTGATTTCGTCTTTTGATTTGTTGAATGTGTATTTACGCTGCGCGGGGCTTGTCGAATTGTAAAGATGGAAAATAGCTTTCTTGCATCCTTTGAGGCTTTCAAAAGACCTTTTGATAAGATGCTCTCGCGCCTGGCACAAAACCTGAAGAGTCACATCATCGGGAACATGGTTTTCTTCGATAAGACGGCGCATGAAATTGAATTCAGTGTCGCTTGCTGAAGGAAAGCCTACTTCGATTTCCTTGAAGCCGACTTTCACAAGAATGTCGAAAAATTCAAGCTTCTGCTCTACGCTCATCGGATTTACAAGAGCCTGGTTTCCGTCTCGAAGGTCAACTGAACACCAGAGCGGCGCTTTTGTGATTGTCTTGTCTGGCCAAGTGCGGTTTTTGATTGGAACTGGACTGAACGGACGGTATTTTCCGTTCGGATTCATAACTGACATAAAAACTCCTTAGTTACCGGAGAAGGACAAACCCTCTACTTGCGAAGCGGGGTTTTTCCTTCTCCAGACCTCAACCTTTTCCCAGCACGCTTTAAAATAAATATGCCGGAAGAATAAAAAAACCTGCCGTTCAGGGCAGGTTTGCTGATTCCATAATTAACAGAAAATACACAACAACTACCTTAGGCGGCTCGGAATGAGAATCTTTCTAATAGTAGAAGAAGTGCTTTGTTCATGACTAAACATTACTGCAAAGCGGATTTATTTGCAACATCATTTGATTTTTTTTCTGAGCCTGTAAAGCTCCTGCTCTTCTTTTATCTCTTCAACCGCTCTTGCGTATGAGCTCCAGGTTGAAGTGAACACAGGAAAAAATCCAGGAATTGTCGCGACATCTGAAGGTCCGACAAGAAGAATGTCCTGAAAATTTGTATCGAAATAGATTTGTGTTTTCGGAACGTTCATGTAAATCGTCCAGGCGACAAAGTTCGAGCAGACAAAAGGATTTTTCTTTTTTTCATCAAATTCCGGAAGCAGGATTTTTGTCCTGACCGCAAGTCCGTTTTCCTTTTCAGAATCCAAAACCAGACCGGATTCAGATTTTTCTTCAAGTCCATTTTCAGATTCGGTTACAAGTTTGTTTTCAGATTTGTATTCAGGTTTGTTTTCGGATTCAGAGTCCAGAATCAAGTCCGGCTCAGAATCGTTCTGAAGCTCCGCAAAATACGACAATCCGTCGGAATATTCATCTTTAAGAAAAACCTTTTTGTTTATCTCGCGGCTTGCAATCCTGAAATTCTGCGCAGTGTCGTACCGCACAAGATTGTTTTCAGAACAGTAAAGGACAGTTTTTCTGGCAGCCTCTTTTTCCTCGGGCGAGACTTTCATCGCAAGAACAGTCTGCAATGATTTTTTCGGGTCGCACTGCCTCATATATCTGTTTGATTTTGTGTTCGAGCATTCCTCGACAGAAAGATTCGGCCGCGCGTACGCTGTAAGTCCGTAGAACTCGTCGTCCAGCTCAAAACCTAAAGCGACGTGGCTTGTCATAATCGGCTTTATCTCTACAAGATTTATTCCAGCCTGAATTATGCTTCCGCCGCTCAGCTTCCGCCAGTAATAAGGATTGTAGATTCTAAGATAAATGTAGTCGGCGTTCTCGTCGGGAACAGAAAAAATCCTGAAATCCTCGCCTTCAAGGGATTCTTTTGTGTTCAGTTTTACAGGCTTTGGAGAAGAAGCGCACGAAGATACAAAAACAAGAGCGAAAGCGACGAATAAAGCAAAATCAAGTTCTTTTAAATCCACCTTTTTCATTTTCACGGAAACCAGTCATAGTAAAAATAAATAAAATTTTTCTGAAAATCAATAAAAACAAAAAAAATCTTATTTTGACAAAGCAGAAGAAAATGAGCCTGAAACCGTAAGCGAATTTTATGACAACGGACTTGAAAATGCAGCAGTCCAGGACGAAAATCAGAACGAAAGAAAACAAAAAAAATATCCAAAGTATGGACACCAATTTTCAGTTTTATCTTCCAAGCCTGTTCGGAACTGTTACAGGAAAAAACGCTTTTATGAAACTCAGGAAAGACTTGGAGAATGTGAACAAAAGCTTTTCATTCATGACTGAAGTCCGCGGCGACATTGCAGCAGCCGGACCTTTTTCTTTCAGCTGGGCATTCGCCGGAAACTCTTACATCGAGCAGGGAACAACCGACAGAAATCACGCTTCACTGGGATTCTCTTCCGGAGCAGGGCTTTATTTTCATATTTTTCCGTTTGAAAAATTTTCTCTGGCAGGCCTTTATCTTTTTGCCTATCCTTTCTACAACATTCCGGTTTATATAACAAACTATGAGGTCAAATGTCGAGTTTTAATGTATTAGCAAAAATGCACTCTCGGCAAGAACCC
>CAZSHF010000087.1:0-7236 GCA_964606655.1 uncultured Treponema sp. | reverse complement strand
AACACGGAAATGTGACAGCGAGCGCAAGTTCTGCAACGGCAGGAAGCGCAATAACGCTCACAGTTGCGCCTGAAAGCGGCTACAACCTGGGCACGCTAACAGTAACAGACGCAAGCGGAAATTCGGTTTTGACACCAGCAGTAACGGAAGGCGAAAAGTATATATTCACAATGCCGGCGAGCAGCGTAAATGTTTCGGCGACTTTCACAGACATCATGTATAACATAGCAATTTCAGAAGCAGAACACGGAAGTGTGACAGCGAGTGCAAGTTCTGCTGCGGCAGGAAGCGCAATAACACTCACAGTCACGCCTGAAAGCGGCTACAATCTGGACACACTGACTGTAACAGACGCAAGCGGAAACACAGTTTCAGCAACAGAAGCGACGGCAGACGAAAAATACACGTTCACAATGCCATCGAGCAACGTAAATGTTTCAGCGACTTTCACTTTCTCAAATATCATGTATGACATAACAGTTTCCGGCGCAGAACACGGAAATGTGACAGCGAGCGCAAGTTCTGCTGTGGCAGGAAGCGCAATAACACTCACAGTCACGCCTGAAAGCGGCTACAATCTGAACACGCTGACTGTAACAGACGCAAACGGAAACACAGTTTCAGCAAAAGAAGCGACGGCAGACGAAAAATACACGTTCACAATGCCGACGAGCAACGTAAATGTTTCAGCGACGTTTGTAAAACTTTGTACCGTAACATTTGACTCAATGGAAGGAAGCGAAGTTCCAAGTCAGACCGTTGCAGCCGGGAGGACAGCGACAAAACCCGCTGACCCGACAAAACCCGGCTGCGTATTTTTATATTGGTCAGTTGGCGAGGCTAATGATTTTGATTTTGACCAGAGGATTACCAGCAACATTACTCTAAAAGCAAAGTGGCTAGAGGGATTTGTAAATGTAAAAGGTACAACTTTTGACGGCACAAAAACGCTTACTCCTGAATCACAAGTGTTCATAAGCGGACGAAGCCTGATAATAGGCGACTTGTACGTGTGCGACCACGAAGTTACGCAGGCGGAATACGAGACTTACTGCAAGTACGGCTCTTCAAGCCCAAGCGAAACTTACGGAAAAGGCGACAATTACCCTGCGTATTACGTGAACTGGTACGACGCGGTTGTGTACTGCAACTTGCGCTCAATCGCGGAAAACTTAACTCCTGCGTACTCAATTGGAACGGAAACTGACCCTGCAAAATGGACAGACATTGTGAGCGAATCATCAGGCGGCACAACAAAATACTGCGGGCCTTCTTCCAGAAACACAACTTGGGATTCATTGATATACAACACAGCAGCAGACGGCTACCGGCTTCCGACCGAAGCGGAATGGGAGTACATTGCGCGCGGCGGCTCAGAATGGAGAACTTACACTTACTCAGGTAGCGACACTGTGGGCGATGTAGCCTGGTATTCAGGAAACAGCGGGAACAAATCGCACGAGGTGAAGACTAAAAACGCGAACAGCCTTGGAATATACGACATGAGCGGAAACGAGTGGGAGTTGTGCTGGGACTGGAACACAACAATCACAACGAGTACACCCGCGACCGGTGCCTCTTCCAGTTCCAACTCTAACCCTAGCCGCATCAGGCGCGGTGGCTCTTGGTACAACGTCGCTGACCTCGCGCCCGTTTTTGTCCAGAACAGCGGCTACCCTTATAGCGGCAGCCGTGTCCAAGGTTTCCGTGTTGTGCGCAACGCGAACTAAGACGCAGTTTTCTCCAGCCAGCGTTACTGGCTGGGATGGCTATAACGCTGCCGTTAGTGGCACAAATACGATGATTGTGGTAGTTGAGGCATTCGAAACAAAGGTTGCCGAAAACTAATCAAACACAACAATTTTTGGAGGAAAATCAATATGGGAGATACAAACCCGATTCGTTTAAATGATATTTTAGGACTTTCTGACAATGCGATTAAAAACACAAAAATCAGACTGAATATGAATGATCCAAAAAATCCTACATGGAATCCAATAGAACTGTTCAAAGATGGAAACATTCAGCGATTGCTCAGTGGACATTATCACAAAGGAAAGAAAAATGACTTCAAAAAGGGAATGATAACTATTGCCCTTGCAAAAATTCTTGGCGAACAAGATTTATATCTTTTGTTTCATATTGGAAAAGTCACCAAGGAGCTTGAAGTTCCAGAAGATGGTGGCGTCGGTTATGAATATACAGAAGAAGAAAAATTCAAACCTTACTACGGACGTTTGATTGTAAAATTTCATCATAAGTCGCAACAAAATATCCTAAAAGCAGAAAATTCAATCAGCGAAATGTATGTCCATAAAATTATTCCAGAACTATTTAGTGACGATACTTTCCCTGGATATGAAAACATTATTGTCACCTGGAAAGAACTGGAAAGGTTGTCTAAAACTGTGGCTTGGAAAACTGCACTCGAAAATCAAAAAGGCGTTTATCTGATTACAGATTCAAAAACTGGAAAAATGTATGTCGGTAAAGCAACAGGCGAAAAGATGATTCTTCAACGTTGGCGCGATTACTTGAACAATGGTCACGGCGGCGATGTGGAACTTAAGAAAATTGTTGAAGAAAAAGGATTTGAATATGTAAAAGAAAATTTCCGCTATTCGATTCTTGAGATTTTTGATTCAAAAACAGACTCTGATTTTATACTTGAACGTGAAAACTGGTGGAAAAAAGCACTTTTAACAAGAGGCTTTGGATTAAACAAAAATTAAAACTATCTGTATCTAACTTGAAATCTCGAATTCATTTTGCATAAGTCAATTTCCGCAATAAGCATTTCCACAGCAAGCAGCCGTTTGCTGTGGAAAAATATAAACTTCTCGACATAAAATCGAATTTGTGTCGAGTTGACTTTGTTCTGCTTTTTTTTACATTTATTTTGAAATACGAAAAGAATATGTTAAAATCTTCTTATGATTCAGATTCTTAAGAAGAAACTTTCATTCATTTTTTTGATTTTGTTTGTTTTGGGATTTTCCGCGTTTTCGCTTACGATTCCGCAGTCTGTTGAGCCTTATTTTGTTTACTTGAATAAAGACGGAACTGAAAACACTGAAGAAAATCTTTCGCCCGACGAGATAATTCGGCTTTCCCTGATTTTCAGTCTTTGCGAAGAAGGAAGCGAAACCTGGATTTCCGCGTGGAAAACTTACACGGATTTAAAATCGTATTGCGTCCAGCAAAATGTGATGTCGATGGACGAAATGGAAAAAGGCGACAAAATCCTTTCGTTTATGTACGAAAAAGTTCTTTCTTCATACAACTTTGACCAGACAAAAATGGATGTGATGCTGAACAGCGGAGTTTACAATTGTGTTTCGGCTTCGCTTTTGTATCTTGCTTTGGCGACTGAATTCGGACTTGACGCGCGTGTTCAGGAAGTTCCGCGACATTCGTTTGTGATTGTCTACACTTCTGACGGAAAACGGATTACAGTCGAGACGACAAATCCTTACGGATTCAATCCTGGGCAGAAAAGGCTTCTGGAACGGACTTCAAATTCCGAACGTTATGCTGTGATTCCTGCAAGAACTTACGCGAACCGAACTGAAATTTCTCGCCGACGCGCAATCGGACTTATCGCGAGCAATCTTGACAGCCTTTTCAACCGGACGCAGGATTTTGAGCAGGCAGTTCCGCTTTCCGCTTCGGCTTATTTTTTTGTTCAGCAGGAAAAGCAGAAAGTCGAAAGCGATTTTCAAAGCATCTGCTCAAACACGGCGGTTTATGCGGAACGTGCGAACAGAGCGGAAGAAGGACTTGATTTTCTTGAAAAGATTTTTGTCCGTTACGGAGTTTCAAGTCATCTTTCCGAAACTTACGGAAGCCTTGTCCACAATATCGCCGCAAAAAACGTGAACAGCGGAAATTTTCAGGCGGCGAACGAAACTCTTGAAAAACGAAGGCAATATCTTCTGGAAAATGAAATTTCGCGACTTGAAAATATGATTCAGGAATCGGTTTATTTTTCGCGGGCGCAGGAAGCGGCGGAACAAAACAATCATCTTAAAGCGGCGGAAATTTGCAGCGAAGGACTTGAAGTTCTTCCGAACAGCGCAAATCTTCGGAATCTGCGTCGGGTTTCTCTTCAGAATCACGGAGTTGAAATCCACAATCAGATTGTTCCGCTTGTGAATTCGCGCCAATATGAAAACGCGCTGGAAATTCTGAATCAGGCTTTGTCTGCGAATCCTGAAAACCGGACTTTGCAGAACGATTTGAACCGCTTGAACAGAATGATGAATCAACGCTGAGAAACTGGTTTACAGACAAAAAACAATAAATGTGAAAAATCGGCGGATTTTCCGTTGAAGAAAAATACTTGAAAAAAATACAAGAGGTGTTTTATGAAGAAAAATTCAAAATCGGTTTCGTCAATAGAAAAGTTGTCGCGCTCATTTTCGCGTTCGCTTTCTTTTTCGCTTGTCTTTTTGTCTTTATGCGGATTTATGTTTTTCGGCTGCAAGAAAAATCCGGCTTCAAATTCAGCAGCGGCTTCTGAAAGCAGTTTGAATCCTGCATTGAATTCAGAAAATGCGGATTTGAGAAAAAACATTTCTGAAATCTTCAAAGACATTCCGACAGTTCAGGCGTTTTTGCCGGACGAAATCAGCGAATCAGATTTGGACACAATTCTTGAATCCGGAATAAACGCGCAGAGCGCAATGAACGGTCAGCCTTGGCATTTTTCAGTTGTGAAGAACAAGGAAATTCAGAACCGCGTCGCTGAAGAAATGCGTTCTTTTATGCCCGGAAATCTGCCTGCAAGCGCAAGAACAAAAGCCGGATTTGACGGCGCGCCGGTTGCAATTGTCATAAGCGGAAAAGAAAATTCTGATTTTGACTGCGGACTTGCGATGCAGGCGATGGCTTTTCAGGCGGAAATTCTAGGCTACGGAACAAAAATAATTTCTTCGCCGAATATTGTCTTTCACGGAGAAAATCGCGCTGAATACAAAAACCTTTTGAAAATTCCAGAAGATATGGAAACGGTTTCTGTGCTGCTTGTCGGAAAAACTGATTATGAAAAATCCGACGCGATTTCTGGCGCGACGACGCGTAAATCTTCCGAAGAAATTGTGAGCATTGTCGAATAGTTATGGAAAGCGAAAATCAACTGGAAAATCAATCAGAAAATCAGTTTTCCAGAACGCAGCTTGTTTTCGGAAAAGAAAATCTGGAAAAACTCGCTAAATCGCGCGTAATCGTTTTTGGAATCGGCGGAGTCGGAAGTTTTGCCGCGGAGGCTTTGGTTCGTTCCGGACTTGGCGCGATTGATATTGTCGACAACGATAAAATCTGTCTTTCAAATTTGAACCGGCAGCTTTACGCGCTTCATTCAACGCTCGGAAAATATAAAGTCGATGTCGCGGAAGAACGGATTTTAGACATAAACCCGGACTGCAAAGTCGAAAAGCACAAAGTTTTTTTTCTTCCTGAAACTTCCGCTCAGTTTGATTTTTCAAAATATGATTACATCGTCGACTGCATTGATACGGTCAAAGGAAAAATTGAGCTTGCTCTTTGCGCAGAATCCGCCGGAAAACCGGTTATAAGTTCAATGGGAGCCGGAAACAAAATCGACCCGACAAAATTTCAGGTCGCGGACATTTCAAAAACTTCGGTCTGTCCTTTGGCTCGCGTTATGCGGCAGGAATTAAAGAAACGCGGAATCAAAAATTTGAAATGCGTCTTTTCAACTGAACCAGCGATTCCGCCAAAATATCAGGAAAACGAAAATCCATCTTTTGATTTTGAAAACAAACTCTCTGAAAACGAAAATCCGCGTTTGGAAAAAAATGTTCCGCCTTCAGATTCAGAAAAACTTCCGGAAAAAAATGTTCCGCTTTCAGAAAAATCAGCAGCGGCTTCAAAAAAACAGATTCCGGGAAGCAACGCGTTTACTCCGTCGGTCGCAGGACTGATTATCGCAGGCGAAGTCATAAAAGATTTGACGGGCTTTTCTTGATGTTCAGACGTTTTGTAAAAAGTTCTGAAACGTTCTCTCCTTGCCGCGGACTTTTCATAAACGGTTTGACACATTTTTTGGAATCCGTACAATAGAATCATGTTTGAAAAATTAAATCTTGGTGAAAAAATAGAAACAACAGTTGTTGCGGTCAGCGGCGACACGGTTTTTATCGATTTGAACGCGAAAAGCGAGGGCGTTATAAACGCGGCGGAATTTGCAGATGAAAACGGAAACCTGAAAATCCGCGAAGGCGACAAAATCACGGCGATTTTTGTCGGCGAAAATCACGGCGAAATGAAATTCACAACACGAATCGCAGGCGAAAACGCCGGAACAGAAATGCTTGAGAACGCGTTCAAAACTCAGGAAATTGTAAACGGAAATGTCGAAAAAGAAATAAAAGGCGGATTTGAAATCAGGCTCGGAGAATCGCGGGCGTTCTGTCCGTATTCGCAGATGGGCGGACGGAACAAAGAAGAAAATTCCGCGTATATCGGACGAACTCTTCCGTTCCTTATCACAGAATTCAAAGAAGGCGGAAAAAACATTCTTGTTTCAAACCGAAAAGTTCAGGAAGCGGAGCGGGCTGAACACATTGTCACTTTGAGCAAAAAGGTCACTGAAGGCGCGGTTGTTGAAGGAACTGTGAAATCGATTCAGTCTTTCGGCGCGTTTGTCGATGTTGACGGATTTCAGACGCTTCTTCCGATTTCTGAAATTTCGCATAAACGCGTGAACGATGCTTCAGAAGTTCTGGAAGTCGGACAGAAAATCACAGCGAAAGTGATAAAAGCCGACTGGAATCGCGAGAAAGTTTCTATCAGCACAAAAGCATTGGAAAAAGACCCTTGGGATTCGGTTCTGGAAAATCACAAAGCCGGAGAAAAATTCGACGGAAAAATCACAAGAATCGCGGATTTCGGGCTTTTTGTCCAGATTGAGCCGGGAATCGACGGACTTGTCCATGCGTCTGCAATCGAAGGCGTGGACAGAAACACAAACTTGAAGAAAAAATTCAATGCCGGCGACACGATGTCTGTCATTGTAAAAGAAATTGACGCGAAAGCAAGACGGATTTCGCTTCTTCCGGCGACAAGCGTAGAGCAGGACAATTCCGCAAAATCATATTTAAGCAGCCAGAATGACAGCGAAACATACAATCCGTTCGCCGCTTTGCTGAAAAAATAATACCCCAAATGTCGACTTTTATGAAACCATGCAAAAATGCACTCTCGGCAAGAACC
>CAZSHF010000086.1:0-7893 GCA_964606655.1 uncultured Treponema sp. | reverse complement strand
GAAAGGAAAAGAAAAAAGACGGACGGCGGCTTCGCTTTCTGCGGCCGCTCTCATCATGGCTCTAGCGTTTTTTTCGTGCAAGACAAACGCGGACGGCGGAGAAACTCCAGAACCTGCACCAGCGCCAGCTTCGGTGACGCTTTCGGCAAAGACCGATGTCTCAGGCGTGGAAGGCGCATCTCTTTCCGCCGGAGTTTTCACGCTTTCTGTCGGAACAGGAACAGACGCTTCCCTTATCGCGGCGTTTGACTTGAACAATCTGCTTGAAAACGGCTCTGGAAACAGGACGTTCACTGTGGCGAACACAGCGGAGCTTTCAAAAGTCTCGGGGCTTTCAGGCTGGACAGGAGAAACATCTCCTTATACAATCGCGGACGGAAAACTCAAAGGACTTGTCACAGCCGCGGCAGAGACATCGACTGAAAACATAGAAATCCTTGTTTCTGACAGCACGACAGGAGAAACACCATTAAAGCTCACGGTAAAAATCTCTGTAAGTTCGACTCCTAAAAAACTCTCTGCAAAGACAAATGTAAGCGGTGTTGAAGGCGCGACAGTTTCCGGCAACGTGTACACTCTCACAGCAAAGACTGGAACAGACGTTTCAACAGTCGAGGCGTTCGACCTGAACAATCTTCTTGAAAACGGCTCTGGCGACAGAACGTTCGCAGTAGATGACACAACGGAACTTGAAAAAGTCGCGGGGCTTTCCGGCTGGAGCGGAGAATCATCTCCTTACGCAATCACAGACGGAAAGCTTACCGGAACTGTAACAGCCTCAGAAACCACAACAAGCAAAGACATAACAGTCGCGGTTTCTGACGGCACAACAGGACTTTTCCCGCTTGCGCTTACAGTCAGAATCGCTGTGACGGTTCCAAGCCTTACAGGCGTGAGCATAAGCGGAAACAAGGCGATTGAAAAAAGCGGAGAAACAACGCTTTCCGCTTTGCCGCAGGGCGAAAACCTAGAAGACGCGGAGATTTCCTACAAATGGGAAATCACAGGCGGAAGCGACCTTGCGGAGCTTTCTTCAAACGGAGCGAACGCCACACTCAAGGGAAAAGGCGTCAATACGGGCGGAACTGTCACGGTTTCTGTAACGGCAAGCATCGGCGGACAAACCGTTTCTGGCACATACGGTGTGAATGTCGCAGGAGAGACAGGAAAATCGTCTGTCGAAATCACCAGCATAGAAGAGAACGTTGTAAGCGCGGCACTGCTTGAGCTTATCGACGGCGGAACGTTAGTCATCAACGACACAGAGACAACAGAGATTATATTTGAGGTTAAGGTGGAAGGCCATTCCTTTGAGGACAAGGACAACGGCATAAGAAAGGCTCTTTTGAACGTGACAGACAAAACGATAACGCTTGACCTTTCAAAGATGTCTTCCCTTGTTACCCTAAAAGCCGCTTTCTATAAATGCACGGCTCTTAAAAAGGTTATCCTGCCGCCGAGCGTGTCAAGCCTTTCATCTTCTATGCTTACCATCTACCGCTACGGCTATAGCGGACCATTCACTGGATGCTCGTCGCTTGAAAGCATAGTCATACCTTCAGACAGCAAGCTTAAGACCCTGTATAGCTATACATTTTACGAATGCAGCACGCTTAAAGACGTAACGCTGCCGGACGGCATAACGACGATGCGCTCCGCCACCTTTGCAGATTGCCCTTCGCTTGAAAACATAACCATACCGAGTAATGTAACGACTATAAAGAGCGATATGATTGATAGAAGTATGTCGAAACTGAAGACCGTAACGTTCGCGGACACAGCAGGATGGACTATTGGTGGTAAGGCAATCGACGTAAGCGACCCGCAGCAGAACGCCATAAAACTCAAATGGTACGGTGAGTGGAACAGCAGCGATCTTCTTCACACTAGCAGTGAATAAATTACGGATTACGGCAAGTTGGCGCAGTTTGAAAATACGACAGGCTGGAGCGGAAAAAAACAGGGCTCAACAGAATCTGTTTCTATTGCATTGGGAACAGACGAGGAAAATGCCGTAATTCTGACGAAAGGATTTTGTAATTATACACTTACTCGTAGTAAATAGTTTGTAATAAAACAAGGCAAGGGGCGTTGCCTCTTGTCTTGTTTTATGTGTGCGGAGAAGTGGCTTTTTTGTCGACGCGGGAAAAATGTTTGTTCGGCTTTGTTGTTTTTCGAGCATTATCTGCGAATTAAAATCAGTGAACGTCAAAGTGCAATCAGTTCCGGATTCAGCAAAAACTCAATCAAGTTGCAATGCACAATTCCGTCGTTGTCTGTAAAATGCGAAGGAACGTCGTTCTGGATGATGATTTTTGAAAAAAAGTCTTTCGCAAGCTTCAGAGAGTCAAGTTCCGCGTTGATTTTCTCGTCGGTGTTCATCTGCCACGCCGACTGAATGTACAATTTTCTGTCGCCTTTGTTCACGACAAAATCAATTTCTTTCTGTGCGTTCGCGCCCTTTCGTCTGTCAACGACAACGCCCACATCAACGGAATAGCCTCGAACCAAAAGCTCGTTGTAGATGATGTTTTCCATAATGTGTCCGGAGTCGAATTGCCTGAAATTCAGCCTTGCATTCCGTAAACCGATGTCCGTGAAATAATATTTGTTCGGATAGTCAAAGTAATGCTTGCCTTTTACCTCGTAGCGTTTCGCCTCGCTTATCAAAAAAGCGTCCTTGCAAAAATCAATGTAGTCGCTCACTGTGTTGGAACTGAGTTTTTCGTTCTTCACACTTTTTATTGAATTTGTGATGTTCAGCGGATTCGTGAGCGAGCCTGTCAAAGAACTAAGCACGTTCAAAACGTCTTCGAGAATGTCCGTGCGTTCAATCTTGTTCCGTTCCACAATGTCTTTGATATAAACTTCATCGAAAAGATTTTTCAGATATTGCCTGCGCTGCTCGTCCGTTTTTAAATGCAGAAGATACGGAAGTCCGCCGTAAATCATATATCGATCAAGATTGTCGCGTTTGTCTCCGCCTAAAGCCGAGTTGTATTCAGAAAAGGAAAGCGGATAAAGTCCGATTTGCGAGGAGCATCCTCTGAATTCCGTGGCGATGTCTTTTGAAAGCATCTTCGAGTTGCTTTCTGTCACATACACATCAAGGTTCTTGTAATTTTTTAACTCGTTGAGCATATCATACACGGTTATTTCAAAACCGCTGTTGTCAGGATTCGGAACTGAATAGCAGAACTGAATTTCGTCGATGAAAAGATAAAACTGCTTCGTGCTTTTGGAAACTTTGCCTTCAACAAAATTTGCAAGCGTAATCGGATTTCTGAATTTTGCATCCTTTCTCTTGTCCAGCTGGATTTTAATGACATTTTCTGCCTTGACATTGTTCTTCAAAAGATAATCGCCAAAAAGATCAAATAGCAAAGTCGATTTTCCGCATCTTCTGATTCCTGTTATGACTTTTATCTGTCCGTCCCACATGTAATTGATGATTCTTTGCAAGTAAATATCACGCTTTATCATTCAAAGTTCCTTTTTGTTGAAAATATACAACGTGTGCGTTGCAAGTTCTCAGCTAAAATAAAACAGTCTTGTTTATCTGTCAATAATTCTCTGAGGATGTTTGATAAGAACTCTTTTTGGTTTGCAAAACATCGGTTACAATGTAATTCGCAAAACTTTTGAGTTCCGTTCTAGTGTCCAAATGGCTTTTCGTTCCGCTGGCAAAGAATCAACGGAATCTTTCTTGAATCCTAATTTTTCAAACCAGTCAGAAGTCTGCGTTGTCAGAATAAAAACGCTTTTTATTTTTAAGTTTCGTGCTTTTTCAAGAAGTTTTTCAATAAGCATCGGTCCGATTCCAAGATTTGAAAATGATTCGTCCACAGCAACTGCGGCGATTTCGGCTTGATTTTTGTCGTAAACATGAAGCGATGCGCACGCTCGGATTCCGCCGTCGATTTCGTAGACAATGAAATCGCGGAACGATTCCAGAAGGCTTTCTTCTGTCCGTGGCAAAAGAATTTTCTTTTGCATAAACGGCCGCATAAGCGCAAGAACCGCAGAAATGTCTTCGCGTTGCATTTGTCTGAAAGTTCCATAATTTTGGCTGTAAATCATTGTTCCGCAGCCTAAATCGCTGAAGATTTCGCAAGGCAACGCTCCATCGATTGAACCATTTACAAGATGAACGCGCGTAACTCCGTTTTTGCAAGCATATTCGGCAGTTTTTAATAATTGAATAATTCGTTCGTGTTTTGAATTTTTGTTGAGTTCCAAAAACTGTTGAAGTTCAGAAAGATTCATGGCAGGAACATCGTTGTCTTCGGAAAGACCAACATTTTCAGGAATTTTAAAATTTTCGTTTGTGATTTCGGATTCGTTCATAAGGAAGAAAAGTTTGTCCACTTTTAATGCAATTGCGATTTCTTCCGCCAAAGTTACTGACGAAATATTGTAAGGTTTTCCTGTTAAACTCCAGCCAATGCAAGGAAAAATCGGAATGATTCCATCGTCAAGAATCGCTTTTATTGATTCAGTTTGAAGTTTATCGATAACGCCGGCAGAACCATAATCAATTCCGTCGATGATTCCCATTGCACGAGCACGAACCCAATTTCCGATTGTTGCAGAAATTTGATGCGCGGCAAGACTTGTCATCACAATGTTTGAAATGTCGAACGCTGCCATTTTGATTTGCGGCATTCCTTCTTCACTTGTGATTCGAATGTTGTTTTTAAATTCGGATTTTAAGTTGAAATTTGCAAGAACTTGGTCGATTCGTTTTCGGCTTCCAGGAACAAGAATAACTTTGATTCCGGCTTGATGAAGAATGCTTACGTCGCTCATGTGGCTTGAAAAAAGCGGAGATGAAATAATTTCATCGTCAAGATAAATTACGACAAGCGCATTTTTGAATTTTTGAAGATAACGAACAACTGAACGAATATTTTGTGCTTTCTGCGAGCGATTTGCTTCATTATTTAAAATCATAAGATTAATTTAGTTCAAAAGCACAAGTTTAACAATGGAGACAACTACAGGTGACAGGGAAATCAGTTTTAATAATATGTGGTCATTGAGGTTCTCGAAATGACCTGAATTAAAATAAAACTTGTTAAATTCGTGGTTTCGACAGGCTCAACCACCATAATTTTGCGAAAACTGATTTCCGTGCCGCAGGTGGTTACATTCGCCCAAAAATTTCATTATATTTTTTGCGAGGCGAAAATGTGTTTTTATAAAAACGGACTTAATTTTGAATGTCAGCGTTGTTCTTTTTGCTGCGGACATTCGCCGGGATTTGTTTATCTTTCAAAACGAGATTTGTTCAAGTTGTGTGAATTTTTCAAAATGTCTGTTCGCGAATTTGTAGAAAAATATTGTCGCTGGGCAGATTATTATTACGGCGACAAAGTTCTGGCTCTTCTTGAAAAGAAAAATTACGATTGCATTTTGTGGGAAAATGGTTGTTCCGCCTACTCTGCCCGCCCGATTCAATGTTCGACTTATCCGTTTTGGTCTTGGATGATTCAAGATGAAAAAACTTGGAATGAATGTGCGCCAGATTGTCCCGGAATGAATAAAGGCAAACTTTGGACTTACGAAGAAATCGAGAAAAATAAACGTGCTTACGTAGGAAATATTCCGCTAAAAAAAGAAGAAGTTCTGAAATTAA
Source organism: uncultured Treponema sp. (assembly GCA_964606655.1). Lineage (GTDB taxonomy): Bacteria > Spirochaetota > Spirochaetia > Treponematales > Treponemataceae > Treponema_D. Next base: position 2,255 of record CAZSHF010000086.1, on the reverse strand, counting down.
TCGAAGACCAAAAAACGGTTGAAGAACAAAAACGGATTGAAGAAGACAGCTGAAAATACAATGACAGCATATTCTAAAAAATTGATTTCCTCGGCGATACCGGAATTTATATTGACAGCGGACTTTCATAAGTTTATATTGATTAGCGGCAGGTAACTACCAGCGAAAGAGTTTCTCATGGATTGATTCAGGCAGAAGGAGTTCGAAAATGCCGTTGCTTTTCAGTTCTACAGGAGATGAGTTTACTCTAAAATCAATAAACGGAAGTCCGGAAATAAAACATCACTTATCTGAAATGGGCTTTTTAGAAGGCGAAAAAGTCAGTGTCGTTCAGAAGATTGCCACAGGCTTCATTGTCAAGGTAAAAGAAGCGCGTGTCGCGATTGACAGAAGCATGGCATCAAAAATTTTTGTTGAATCGATACGCGCCTGACCGAAAAATCAGCAACAATTTAATGACTCAGTTTTTTAATTGATTTCTTTTTAAGAATCAGTTGTCTGCAAATCAGATTTTACGGAATCAAATCCATTGTCAAATTTATCATCAAACCGTTGTGCCTTGAAGGACAAAATTTGAAATACAAAACTTGGAGAACGAATTTTGGAGGACAAAGTGGGAACTTTAAAAGACGTAAAAGTCGGTTCGACAGTGAAAGTTTTAAAAATCGGCGGCGAAGGAGCGTTAAAACGCAGGCTTATGGATATGGGATTTACAAAAGGCTGCGAAGTTTTTGTAAGAAAAGTCGCGCCGCTTGGCGACCCTGTTGAAGTCACAATCCGCGGATATGAACTTTCGGTTCGTAAAGACGATGCGGAAAACATTGAAGTTGAATGAAAGTGCGTTAGTGATAGCAGCACCTGCGAAGCAGTTCCGAAGTGGCAGCGGTTGAGTAGCGAGGGCGAAGCCCGAACGTTATCGAAACCGCCAGAACGAAGGAATGAGCCGCGTCAGACGGCGAAGTGCGAATAGCACGACCTGACAGTTTGTTGAGTTTATCGAAACAAACTGTCAGGGAACGCCCGAAAAAGAAAAAAGAGGAGAAAATAATGAGCACAAAAATCGCGCTTGCAGGAAATCCGAACTGCGGAAAAACAACAATGTTCAATTCGCTTACAGGAACAGTTCAGTATGTCGGAAACTGGCCTGGCGTTACAGTTGAAAAAAAAGAAGGAAAGGTCAAAGGCAAAAAAGATTTGGTTGTTACAGACCTTCCGGGAATTTATTCGCTTTCTCCGTACACAAGCGAAGAAATTGTTTCCCGGAATTATCTTGCTTCTGACGAAGCGGACGCTGTAATCAACATTGTTGACGCGACAAACATTGAACGCAATTTGTATCTTACAACGCAGATTCTTGAGCTTGGAAAACCTGTTGTTGTCGCCTTGAATATGGTCGATTCTCTGAAAAAGTCCGGCGACAAAATTGATGTGAAAAAACTTTCTGAAAAACTCGGCTGCAAAGTGATTGAAACGGTCGCTCTTCATGGAAAAGGTCTGAAAGAAGTTGCGGACGAGGCGGAAAAACTCGCGGAATCAAAAAAATCTGAAGTGACGGACTTGAAAGAAGCGAAAGATTTTAAAAATGCGGAAGCGAAATCTTCGGAAGCGAAAGTTCCGGCGATTCCGGCGGCTTGTTCGGCTTGTTTTGCGGAAGATGTTGAAAAATCAATCCGCGAGGTTGAAAAACTTTTGTCTTCTTCTGTTGCTGAAACTGCAAAACGGTGGACAGCGATTAAAGTTCTTGAACGCGACAATGTTGTTCTTGAAAAACTGGACTTAAGCGGCGAAATAAAAGCAAAGGCGGAAGAAATTACAGTTTCGCTTGAAAAAAAACACGACGACGACATTGAATCGATAATCACGAATGAACGATACAATTATATTTCTTCGGTCTTGAAAGGCGTTTTGTCAAAATCCGGAAAAACAATGACAGTTTCCGACAAAATCGACCGCGTTGTTACAAATCGGATTTTAGGAATTCCGATTTTCTTGCTTGTGATGTGGTTTGTTTACTGGGTTTCGGTTTCGACAGTCGGAACAATGGGAACCGACTGGGCAAACGATGTCCTTTTCGGCGAATGGATTCAAGGCGGAACTCAAGCATTTCTTGAAAACGCCGGAGCAAATCCGGTTCTAACTGATTGCATTGTAAACGGAATTTTAGGCGGACTTGGAGCGGTTTTGGGATTTGTTCCGCAGATGGCGATTCTGTTCTTGCTTCTTTCGGTTCTTGAAGATTGCGGTTATATGGTCCG
>CAZSHF010000085.1:0-8485 GCA_964606655.1 uncultured Treponema sp. | reverse complement strand
GTTGTGTTGTGCATTATCGCTCTCTTCGTTCCTTTGTCAAGTGTTCGCTAAAAAAATGAACTTTTCTTTTATGTTTATATTTTATTGCACAAAATTCCGGCTGTCAAATTGTTTTTTATAAAACCTTCTGTTCTTCCGCTAAGTTTTCAGAAAGATTTCTGAACAAAAAAAGGCTGTCCTTTATGAAGTCATTTTAAACTTCTAGGACAGCCCGTGCTTTTTAGCTTGAATGTTGACAAAGTCTCTCCAACACTCTCTTCAAAACTCAAACTCCGAAAGCACCTCTCTCGATGTCCGATGTAATCAGCATTCGGCTTTCAGTATTTGCAAGTATTATATCAGCCGATTCTTAATACTTTCTAAATTCTATTTAAAAATCGCCGGACACTCACAGACACACATAGCATAGAAACGTACGCCAATAGAACAATTTCCGCGAAAAGTGATATATTGATTCCCTGAAACTTGCTCAAGGCTGAATAAGGAAAAATTATGTCTGTAAAAGTTTTTATTGATGGAAAAGAAGGCACGACTGGTCTAAAGATTTTTGAACGATTTGCAAACCGCAGCGACATCGAAATCATGCAAATCGATGAAGACAAACGAAAAGATCCAGCGGAAAAAGCCAAAATGATAAACGCGTCGGATTACACTTTTTTGTGTTTGCCAGACGCAGCCGCAATCGAAAGCGCAAATCTTTGCACAAATCCAAAAACTGTTATTATCGACGCTTCAACTGCGCATAGAACAAATCCCGCTTGGGCTTACGGATTTCCAGAACTTGATAAATCTTTCCGCGACAAAATCCGCACTTCAAACAGAATCGCTGTTCCTGGTTGCTACGCTTCTGGATTTATTTCAATTGCTTATCCGCTTGTAAAACTTGGCGTTCTTCCAAAAGATTATCCTGTTGTTATTCACGCCGTAAGCGGATATTCAGGAGCCGGGAAAAAGGCAATCGCTCTTTACGAATCAGAAAACCGCAATTCTGAACTTGATTCTCCGCGTCTTTATGCATTGACGCAGAATCACAAACATCTTCCCGAAATGAAAATAATTTCCGGCTTGGATTACGAGCCGATTTTCAATCCTTATGTCTGCGATTATTTTCAAGGAATGACAGTTTCAGTTGGGCTTCATACAAGACTTCTTTCAAAAAAATATTCTGCCCGCGACATTTGGGAACTTTTACGCAATCATTACGAATCGCAAAACTCGCATTTTGTAAAAGTTGTTGGTTTTATGGGCGAAGATGTTCTTTCCGAACAATATATTCCTGCAAACACGCTTGCCGGCACAAACAATATGCAAATTTTCGTCTGCGGAAACGATGAAAGAGTCGTGATTACAAGCCGATTTGACAATCTTGGAAAAGGTGCTTCTGGCGCGGCAGTTCAGTGCTTGAACATCAGAATGGGAATTGATGAAAAAACAGGCTTGTAAAACAAATGAAACTAAAACGAAAAACAATTTCTATCATTTTTTTAATTCTCGCCGTTTTAATCGGCATTTATTGCTTTCTTCCAGAATCATTTTCGCTTTTCGGAAAAAGCAATTCCGTTTCATATCAAGAATTTTACAATCAGATTGATGAAGGAAAAATCGCTTCCGTAAAAATCACGAACGACAAAATCACATTCAAAAAAATCGGCGACGACAAAACAACATTCACAACAGAAAACCCTTCGTCGCCAACATTGAAAGAAAAACTTTTGCTTTCCGGAATTGAAGTTCGCGAAGAAAAAGATTCAAGCGAAGTTGTTTCGTTCGTGTTTGACTGCATTTTTTACGCGGTTTTCATCGTGATTATCGTTGCTGTTTTCAGAAAATTCATTTCGCCGAACACATTCAAAGTTGTTCACAAAACCGGCGTTAAGTTCGACAACATCGTCGGAATGGAAAATCTTAAGAAAGACATGAAAACTCTTGTGCAGATTCTTCAAAATCCTGTCGCTTACGCAAAAAAAGGAATTCGAATGCCAAAAGGAATTCTGCTTGAAGGCGCACCCGGAAACGGAAAAACGCTTTTTGCCCGCGCACTTGCTGGCGAAGCGAATGTAAACTTTATTCCCGCAAAAGCAACAGATTTTGAAAGCATGTTTATGGCAATCGGACCAATGAAAGTTAAATTGCTTTTCAAAAAGGCTCGTCGCCGTTCGCCTTGCATTGTTTTCATCGATGAATTTGATGGAATTGGAACAAAACGAAATTATTCTGGCTCTGCAATCGAAACAGAAAACACGCGAATTGTAACAGCGCTTTTAAACGAACTTGACGGTTTTGAACAGAACAACGGAATCTTAGTTGTCGCCGCTACAAACAGCCGAGCCGCTTTAGACGAAGCATTGATTCGTCCGGGAAGATTTGACGCAAAATACACAGTTCCTTTTCCAGACGAAAAATCGCGCGAAGAACTTGTAAAAATGTATTCAAAAAACAAAACGCCTGCGTCAGATTGCTCGCCTTCGATTCTTGCAAAAAAGTTCAGCGGATTCAGCTGCGCGCAAATTGAATCTGTAATAAATCGAGCGGCAATAATCGCTTCGCAAAATGGCAAAAATGAATACACAATGCAAGATATTCAAAACGCACTCAAAGAAGTATAATAGTCCAAATGTCGAGTTTTATAATATGTTAATAAAAAAGTTGCCTGCGCTTTCGCGAAAAGCCGTTTTTGCTTACGCGTGGTTCGCGTTGCAATGAAATTATTGACGGTTGCGTTGCAACCTCAACGCTCAAACGCACGCAAAAGCGTTTTTCGCTACGCTTCAGCAACTTTAATTATTTTTTAACGAAACTCGACATTTGCTCTATTCAATTTAAGATTAAAAAGAAAAAAGAGGAGTTCAAAATGAATTTGGTTTATGGAATCAAAGACAAACCGAGTTTTGGAAAAGTTGTTGCGTTTTCAATTCAGCAGCTTTTGGCAATTATGGCGGCGACAATCGCTGTTCCTGCAATCGTTGGACACGAACTTTCCGCTTCGGCTGCATTGTTTGGTGCAGGCGTTGGAACAATTGTTTATCTTTTGTTCACAAAAAGTTCAAGCCCTGTTTTCTTGGGAAGTTCGTTCGCTTTCATCGGTTCAATGTTCAGTGCATTTTCCGGAGCGGCAACTTTAGGTTTAGTTGAAGCCGCAGGTTATTGGGGATTGATAATCGGTGCGCTGATGGCAGGTTTTGTTTACGTAATCATTGCGATTGTTGTAAAAATATGCGGCGTTGCTTGGATTGACAAACTTATGCCGCCAGTAATCATCGGACCAACAGTAGCAATTATTGGATTAAGCCTTTCAGGAAACGCGGTTGGCGATTTAATGCGTTCAAATGTTCTTGGCGGCGACACGCACATTGCATTAATCTGCGGACTTTTCACGCTTGCAGTAACAATGCTTTGTTCAACTTACGGAAAACGAGTTGGAAAACTTATTCCGTTCATCATCGGAATCGCGTCTGGTTACATTTTGGCTTCGATTTTCGCACTTATTGGACACATTTCAGGAAACGCTTCTTTAATCGTGATTGATTACAGTGCACTTAAAGCATTGAATTTCAAATCGCTTTCAGGTTATCTTGCTCTTCCAAAATTCACTTTCCTTCTTGGCGGAACTGAAGGATTCAAAGCAATCACAGGAAAATACATTCTTACACTTTTCACAGCGTATGTTCCAGTTGCATTTGTAGTTTTTGCAGAACATCTTGCTGACCACAAAAATCTTTCTGCAATCATCGGAAAAGATTTGCTCAAAGATCCTGGACTTACACGAACACTTTTAGGCGACGGAGTTGGAACAATGGTTTCAACAGTTTTCGGCGGATGTCCTAACACAACTTACGGCGAATCAATCGGCTGCGTTGCAATCACAAGAAACGCTTCTACAATCTCAATCTGGGGCTGTTCGTTTGTCTGCATAATATTCTCGCTTTTAAGTCCGCTTGTTGCTCTTCTTGAAACAATTCCAGCATGCGTTATGGGCGGAGTTTGCATCGCTTTGTACGGATTTATCGCGGTTTCAGGATTCAAGATGTTCCAGAAAGTCGATTTGAACAAGAACCGAAATCTTTTCGTTGCGTCTGTAATATTTATCACTGGCGTTGGCGGAATGGTTGTAAGTTTCGGTGCTGTTGAAATCAGAACTGTTGCGTGCGCTCTTATTCTTGGAATTCTTACAAACCTTATGCTCAGCAAAGAAAAAGAAGAATCAGAAGAAGATTCCTCTGAAACCAGGGCTTCCGCATTATAATTTTTTATAAAAAATTTGGTGTTTGGGAGCGGAGCGTTAGTGGCAAAAACATTCTAGTTTGCTGCCGCGAGAGCGGCAACGTATATAGTTCCAAGGCAAACTAGCATGTAGCACAATATTGTGCGGTTTTGACCACTCGCTACGCGACCAAAAACCTGTTTTTTTATTAAAGTTGGTTATAATGCGGAAGCCCTGCCTCTGAAACAAAATAAAATTGACACAAGTCAAGTAATTTGATTTAATTATCGTATGAATTTTAAATTGCTAGTTGTAGTAGAAGTCCTCGTCTTGAGCTTGCTTAAAAACAAGGAGCGTTGATTTTTACTGTTAGCATTTTTCATACAGAAAAATTTAAGGCTCCTGCAAAATGGAGCCTTTTTTATTATATGGAGCATTTTATGAAGAAAACTGGCGCGCAAATTATCACTCATTTATTGGAAATGTATGGAATTAAAACTGTTGCAGGAATTCCTGGCGGTTCAATTCTTCCGCTTTACGACGAACTTACACGAAGCAACATTCATCACGTTTTAGTGCGCCAAGAACAAGCGGCTGGATTCATTGCGCAAGGAATTGCAAGAACAACTGGACTTCCTGCAGTTTGCATGGCAACTTCTGGTCCTGGTGCAATGAATCTTCTAACTTCAATTGCCGATGCCCGATGCGATTCAATTCCGATTATCGCTTTTACAGGACAAGTAAACACAAGTTTGCTTGGAACAGATGCTTTTCAAGAAGCAGACACATTCGGGCTTTCTTTTCCGATTACAAAACATTCGATTATGGTAAAAAAACCTGAAGAACTTTTAAAAGCGATTCCAGAAGCGTTTGAAATTGCCGTAAATGGTCGTCCAGGTCCGGTTTTGATTGATGTTCCGCGCGACGTTCAGCTTGCAGAATGTGAATTTGATTCCTGGCCGAAAATCTCTAGTTTAGATGACAAAAAATCTTTCGTTCCAAAATTCGCTACAACTGGAAAAAAACTTGAAAAAGAAATCGAACAAGCGGCAACAATGCTTTCTGAATCAAAAAAGCCGATTCTGTTTCTTGGCGGAGGAAGCAATTCTCCTGACGCGGCAAACGCAATCAGCAAGTTGATGTCGATTTTCCGCATTCCAGTTGTCACTTCGCTTATGGGATTAGGCGTTGTTCCTTATGACAACAAAGATTTTTACGGAATGTTAGGAATGCACGGAAGTTATGTTGCAAACTACGCAATGCACGAAAGCGATGTTGTTCTTGCTTGCGGAGTTCGTTTTGATGACAGAGCAACTGGATTAGTTTCAAAGTTTTGTCCGAATGCAAAAATCATCCACATCGATGTTGATGCTGCCGAAATAAACAAGATTCTAAACTCTGCTGTTTCAATTGTTGGAACAGTTGAATCAATTCTTCCAAAACTTACAGCAAATCTTTCAAAAAAAGACATAAAACAATTTTCTGATGAACGCAATATTTGGTGCGAAAAAATTTCCCAGGTCCGCGACGAAACTTCTTCTAAAAACTGCGGAAGTCCAAAACCCGACGAAAAAAACAAGAACTTTCAAGGAAGCATAAATCCTCGAACATTTATCGAATCAATTCCTTCGCTTGCAGAAAAGGCTGGAACAAAGAAAGAAAATCTTCTTGTTGCAACAGATGTTGGTCAGCATCAAATGTGGGCGGCGCAATATTATCCAGTTGAAAAACCGCGAACTTTCCTGACTTCTGGAAGTCTTGGAACAATGGGATTTGGTCTTCCAACCGCGATTGGAGCCGCAATTGCAAATCCTGAAAAACGCGTTGTTTGCTTTTCGGGCGATGGTTCAATAATGATGAATATTCAAGAACTTGCAACATTGGCGGAAAACAATCTTCCTGTTACAGTGATTGTTTTTGAAAACGGAACTCTTGGAATGGTTTACCAACAGCAGAAATTCTTGTTTGACAAAAACTACAGTGCTTCAGAATTTATAAAGAATCCTGATTTTGTAAAGATTGCAGAAGGTTTTGGAATTGAAGCTGTAAATGCAGATGAAGATTCAGAATGGTACAAAAAAGCGTTTGATCCAAACCGAAAGAACAAGCCTTTCTTTGTAAAAGTTCGTGTTGATCCAGAAGAAAACGTGTTGCCTTTCGTTCCTGGCGGAAAAGCAAACATCGACTGCATTATGAACTGAGCCGACAACTGAAATCAACTGCTCCGACGGAAAAAAACTGAAAAAGACGAGTTCCAAGGAAAACAGACGGATTCCAAAAAACTCTGAAACCTGAAAACAAATCCTGTCAGGCGTTTCCGTTTTCAAATTCGTCCTGACTGTTTTTCAGCTGCTGCCGCCAGGAATATTCTTTTTCCTCGTCGCCGATTTCTTTTTCAAGGAATTCCTGCGACACTTCATAAATCTCAGATTTAAGCGAAAGAACCGCGTCCGCAATGCAAGGCTCAAAATGAGTTCCTTTTCCGTTCTCGAATATCTTCATGACCTGATCGATGTCCATTCTCTCTTTGTAAGGCCGCCAGCTTAAAAGCGCATCCAGAACATCTGCCGCTGTCATTATCCGCGCGCACAAAGGAATATCAGTCCCAGCAATTCCGTTCGGATAGCCAGTTCCGTCGAATTTTTCGTGATGATAATAAGCCATCTGGCTTGCAATCTTGTTGAATTCTCCGTTCTCGATGTTCGGAAGATATTCGATGAGCTTCTTTCCTTCTCCCGGATGAGTTTTCATCATCGCGAATTCTTCCGGCGTGAACCTTCCGGGCTTGTTCAGAATATTGTCCGGAATATGGACTTTTCCAATATCGTGAAGATTCGCCGCCTTTGAATAAAGCCAGATTGTCTCAATGTCAAGAATATCTGTGTAATGGCCTTCGCGTCGAAGCTCCTTTGCAATCATATCGACATAAGTCACTGTGTGGGCAACATGATGGCCTGTAAAAAGCTCGTGGCTTTCAAGGACTTTAGGAATAAAATCCATTATCTCAAACTGAATTTTTATAAGGTCGATGTTCTTCTGCTCGGAAAGGGAAAACGCTATTTCACATCTCTTTACAATTTTCACCGCGATTACAAAAGCGAACACATATTCCATTGTAAGACCAAGCCCCATCCTTGAAAAATAATGCCAAGGCGACGGGCCGACATAAGGATTTCCTTCTGCAAAGCCCGAAACTCCTTTAAAATAAAGGGAAACCATCATCACAATGTAATCAAAAACCGCGATAAAAACCGTGAGCCGCATATTGTAGTAAAGGCAGCTCATGAAAAGAATGAGCGAATAGCCGATGTAAATTCCTATGTGGAACTGGCTTCCCATCAGCCCGACAATCATCGACATTCCGACCAGACCAAGATACATCGCGAATTTCTGAAGCTTGAATTTATAGACGCAAAGCAAATGAAGAACTGAAACAGGAGCGATAAGACAGATTACAACAACACTGTACAGAACAGGAATCTTAAAAATTCCGATATAAGTAAGGATTAAAAACGCAGGACCTAAAAGATTTGAAAAAAGGATTATCGAGGAGCAAATCCTGTTGATGACTTCTATATTTTCCGAATAAAACTCATCATCTGAACCCATAAAGAACACCCTCCGAAATTTTATTCAATTTTACTCACAAAACTTTTTGCAGACGCGGCTGCCTTGCTTGTCCGGCTGACCGAAAATTCATTGCGGATTTTCAGACAATTTTCAGACAAAACAGATTTTCCGGCAGCCGCGTTTTATCATTTTATTTCACAGGAAAAACTTTTTTGAATTCTCCAAGAAGCTCAGAAGTTTCGATAGAAGCATCGAAGTTATAGATTTTTCCTTTTTCGGTGTAATAATTGATTAGCGGTTCAGTCTGCTCGCGGTAAACGTCCATTCTGTGCATAATCGATTCCTGCTTGTCGTCGTCACGCTGAATGATTTCGCCGCCGCATTTATCGCAAACGCCTTCCTTTTTCGGCGGAAGAGTCAGAACATTGTAGTTCGCGCCGCAGCTTTTGCAGACTCGGCGTGTACTCAATCTTTTTATCACGATTTCATCTTTAATCTGGAAATTGACAACAGCAACTTCAGGAACTAAAGATGAAAGAAGCTCCGCCTGCGGAATTGTGCGCGGAAATCCGTCAAGAATAAAGCCGTTTTTGCAGTCATCCTGCGAAAGCCTGTCTTTTACAAGTTCAAATGTAAGGTCGTCGCTTACAAGCGAACCTGAATCAATAATCGCCTTGACTTTAACACCGAGCGGAGTCTGCGCTTTGATGTTGG
>CAZSHF010000084.1:0-8584 GCA_964606655.1 uncultured Treponema sp. | reverse complement strand
GCAAAACTTCGCGCAACGCTTCTGGCGGATAACTTTGCGTGTCTATTCTAGAAAGTCCGCGAATTTCTGCGCTGGTTTGATTATTTAAGTCCAAAAATGAATATGCTTCGTCTAGTTGCTGCAAAATTGAACCGGAAAATTCTTTTCGGTTTTTGAAAAGCGCTTTTACAGAACCTTGAAAAACAGCCGCTTTAATAATGTGCGGACATTGGTCAGAAAAAAGCAAAGCCAAGTTCGTGTAAGTTCCGTCGGAAGAAATAAAACCTAGCGATTTTTTATTGTTGTTTTCAAATTCTACATTTTTTGAACGGAAAAACTTCTCGCAATATTCAAAAGTCAGATTTTGATTTAGCGAAACTTCGTTTTCAAAAACAAATCCGCTTGATTCTTTTATCATTTGTAAAATTGCGTCTTGACTTGCTGGCGTTGATGACGCGCCTTGCCGAACAAAAACTCCTTCTGGGCAAATTCCTTTGCCAGACAAATAGTAAGGACGGCGAACTCCGCGAAGAACTTCTAGTTTTACAACAGTTTTTCCTTCTAAATTGATTGCGGAACATTTGGTAAAAAGCGTAATATCTGGCGAAATTGAATCGCGGATTACGTTCGTAATTTTTAGCATTATTTCATCTGCATTTTGAACGCCGCAAACCGAGCCGTCGTCGTTTATTCCAAAATAAATTGAACCGCCATTAGTGTTTGCAAATGCAATTACGGAATACTTAAAATTGTCTACGTATTCGCGTTTATATTCAACTTCTAGTCCTTCTAATTCCATAAACTTGCTCCTTTCTAATATTCTAATAATATTTTATCAGGATATTATTAGAATATCAAGTAAAATATTCAAAATCTTTCCTTGATGGTCTAATGTTTTTTTGTCTTGTTTTTCTGCTTCGGAGCATAATGCAATTTGCTGCAATAAATGTGTTCTTTTTGAAACTTTGCCTTTGATGTGCTACAATTCCGCTATGTTAAGATTTTTTTTCAAAAAGAATTTTTATGACGGCTGGGATAATGTCATGTATTTTTTTATCCCGAACCTTATCTTTGATGTGGTTATGCTTGTTTTCGGATTCATCGCTTTTCTTGTCACAAAAATGCCTGAAAATCTTGCGACTTTAGGTGTTGCTATCTGGGCTTTGTGCGCTTTGTGTGTGATTCTGTGCGGCTCGATTCTTGCTCTTTCATGGGCGGAAACTGCGGCGGAAATTGTCGATTACGGCGTTATTGAATTCAAGGATTTTTTCAATCATATAAAAGGATGCCTGAAAGACGGAATCATTTACGGTCTTGTTTTGTATTTTGTCACAATTGTCGCGGTTGTGGGAACGATTTATTATCTGAAGCCGCAAGTCACCGGCGACCAGACTTCATTTGTCGGGCTTCTTGCAGGCTTTATGTTTGTGTGGATTGCGCTTTCCGTTTATGCAGGGCTTTTCTGGTATCCTGCATTGCGTTCCCTTCTTCACAACAAATTCGGGAAGAGCGTGAAAAAATGTTTTGTGATTCTCTTTGACAATCCCGGAAAATGTTTTGTCCTTGGACTTTACAATGTTTTTCTTTTTCTGATTTCTGTGGTTCTTCTCGGACTTGCTCCGGGGCTTGCAGGAATCGGGCTTTCACGCGAAAATTCATTGTATCTTCTTCTTAAAAAATACGATTATCTTTCAGAACTTGATGAAGCGAAAGAGCCTTTGAACAGTCCGAAACGCCGCCGGATTCCTTGGAAAGAAATTCTTGCGGACGACTTTGAAGCGACAGGAACGAGAACTTTCAAAGGATTTTTTATGCCTTGGAAAGAGCTTGAAGAGCAGGGTGTCAAGGTTGTAAAAAAGACTAAGCAGGACGAAGAAATCGAAGAAGACGAAAAATGGCGTGAAGACTAAGTTTTAATCGGTCTTGTTTTTCCTTGAAAATGATTTAAACAATAAAAAAGGCTGCCTTAAAAATCAGGCAGCCTTTTTTTTGTCCTGTTCTGTTCATTTTCAGAATACTGTGACAGGACTTTGTATTACTTTGTCATCAGCATTGTCTTTGAATCGATTTTGACATTTTTAGGTTCAACTTCTTTGTCGTCAGACTTCAGAACTGTAAGCTCGACATTGCTTCCGTTTGAGGCAAGATGAGCGACAGTTGAAAAGTACGGAAGTTTTTCGCTGTCCAAAGTTTCAGAAAGTTTTGCGTTTTCGTTTGTGTCGCTGAACCATGCTGTGATTTTTTCTGATTTCACATAATCTGCGACAGCCTTGATGTCGTCGGTCGAGATTTTAGACAGATCCGCGCCGTCGATTATAATTGCAGAAACATTGCTTCCGCCTTCTTTAAGAGCCTTGATAGTGCTGATTACTTTAGGCAAAGTGAAGTTTTCCTGATTGAAGTTCAGGATGATTCTGTTGCTTACGATTGATTCGTTCAGGCTCGCTGTGTCGCCAAGGTTCTTCTTTTTTCCGATTTCAGCAAGAACGCTGTCGTACCAGGAAATGACATTTGACGAATGCTGGTCGAACGAAACGTGAACAAGCGGCTTGTCCTGAATAAGCGCGTCGATTCCGAACTGGACAAGAACAGAAGTTTTTCCCAGTCCTTTTTTCGCTGTTATGATTCCAATCTGTCCTGCTTTGAGTCCGCCGTCAGCGATATTGTCGAAAAGTCGCGCCGGGCTATGATTTATAAGATCCTGTTTTACCATAATTAAATCCTCTTATTTGTTGCCTTTGGCTTTCTCTTCCTGATGCTTTTTAATCAGCTCGTCCGCCACAGCGTTAGGAACTTTTCCGTATTTCAGGAATTCCATTGTGAATTCACCTTTTCCCTGCGTTGAAGAGCGGAGAATTGTAGAGAATCCGAACATTTCTGAAAGCGGAACTTCTGCGTTGACAACAGATGTGTTGTTTTCATCTGTCGTCTCGCCGATGATTCCACGCCGCTGGTTGATAAGACCGAACACATTTCCCTGGAATTCATTCGGAGCGGCGATCTGGACTTTCATGATAGGCTCAAGGATAACCGCTTTCGCCTTTGAGTAGCCTTCACGGAAAGCGCCGATTGCGGCAATCTGGAACGCGTTGTCGTTTGAGTCAACAGGGTGATACTGACCGTCGTTGATTGTGATTTTCACACCGACGATTGGAGCGCCAATCAAAGAGCCTTCCTTCATAGCTTTCTGGAATCCCTTGTCGCAAGAAGGAATATATTCGTTAGGAATAGCGCCGCCCTTGATTGAGTCTACAAACTCGTAGTCTTTCTCTGAATCCGGCTCCATGAAACCTGCAACGCGGCCGTACTGACCAGAACCGCCAGTCTGTTTTTTGTGCGTGTAGTTGAAGTCTCCGCGAGTTGTGATGGATTCGCGGTATGCAACCTGTGGAGCGCCGGTTGTCACTTCGCAGTTGTATTCCCGCTTCATTCGTTCCACATAAACAGCCAGATGAAGCTCGCCCATTCCCTTGATGATTGTCTCGTTTGATTCAGGGTCTGTGTATGTCTGGAATGTCGGGTCTTCTTTTGTGAATCGGTTCAAAGCCTTTGACAGCTGCATCGCAGCCTGTTTGTCTTTCGGTGTGATTGACAAAGAGATTACAGGCTCCGGAACATACATTGAAGCCATTGAAAGGTTCACTCCGCCGTTTGTGAATGTGTCGCCGGAAGCGCAGTCAACGCCGAACAGGGCGACGATGTCGCCTGCGCAGCCTTCGCTGATATCTTCCATCTGTGCGGAATTCATTCGTACAAGACGGCCGACCTTGAATCTCTTCTTTGAGCGTGTGTTGTAAAGCTCTTCGCCTTTCTTGATTTTTCCCTGATAAACGCGTGTGTAAGTCAGCTGACCGTACTGTCCGTCGTCAAGCTTGAATGCCAATGCCACGCAAGGCTTGTTGTCAACAGATTCAAGAGGAACTTCCGCCTCGTTGTTGTCAAGGTCGAGCGCGACATTCTGAACTTCGTTTGGAGCCGGAAGATAACGGGCGACCGCATCCAAAAGCGGCTGGATTCCTTTGTTCACGTGGGCAGAACCGAGGAAAACACCTACAAACTGCTCTGAAATTGTTCCTTTTCGGATTGCGGCGATGAGTTCTTCTTCAGTCGGCTCTTGTCCTTCAAGGACTTTTTCCATTAAATCGTCATCAAAATTCGCCGCTTCTTCAATCATTTCCTGACGGTATTTCTTTGCGTCTTCCATCAAGTGTGAAGGGATTTCCGCATATCGGAGCTCTTCTCCGTTCGGCCCGTCAAAATAAATGGCTTTCATTCCGACCAAATCGACAACGCCTTCAAGCTTGTCTTCAAGACCGATTGGAAGTTCCATCATGTGCGCATTCAAGCCGAGTTTGTCCCTGAGCTGTCCGCATACACGGATTGGATTTGCTCCCTGCCGGTCACATTTATTTACAAAAGCGACGCGAGGAACATGATAGCGTTTGAGCTGGCGGTCAACAGTTATTGACTGTGACTGCACGCCAGCGACCGCGCAAAGAATCATAATCGCTCCGTCCAAAACACGCAAAGAGCGTTCTACTTCTACAGTAAAGTCCACATGGCCTGGAGTGTCGATAAGGTTTATTGTGTAATCTTTCCACTGTACCTGAGTTGCTGCTGACTGGATTGTAATTCCGCGTTCTCTTTCCAGTTCCATGTTGTCCATAACAGCGCCGACACCGTCTTTTCCTCTAACTTCGTGAATGGCATGAATTTTGTTGCAGTAGAACAAGATTCGTTCAGAAGTTGTTGTCTTTCCTGAGTCAATGTGGGCGCTGATACCGATATTTCTCATTTTTGAAATATCAAAAGCCATATTGTTACCTCTTATAAAATAATATCGAGTCTAGTTTGATAAATATACAGAAAACAAACTGCTTTATCAATAGAAAATTCTTTCAGGAAATTCAAGGAAAACCGCGGAATCCCGCCTGTCGAACTGATTTTTGATGCTGACTTTGAACATATTCTGAATCCAAAATGATTGTTGTTCGTTCTTGATTTTTAGTTTATCATCGGAATCTATGAACGCTGTTTCCGTGCAGAATGTCAGTTTTTCTTATCCCGAGGCGAACAGTGCCGCCGTCGATGATGTCAGCTTCAGCCTTGAGGAAAATTCTTACACAGTTCTTGCAGGAATAAACGGAAGCGGAAAAAGCACTCTTTCCAGGATTATCGCAGGGCTTCTTGAAGCGGACAAAGGTTCTGTTTCAATAAAAGATTCTTTGAAAGTCGGAATTGTTTTTCAGTCTCCGAAAGACCAGATTATATGCGGAACTGTAGGACGCGACACTTCGTTCGGCCCGAAAAACCAAGGTCTTTCCGGTTCTGAAACCGAGCTTCTTGCGATTGAAAATCTCACTGCCGTAGGAATGCTGGATTACGCGCCGCATAAATCGATGTCGCTTTCGCTTGGACAGACACAAAAAGTCGCCCTGGCAGGAATTCTTGCGATGAATCCTGATGTTCTGGTTCTTGACGAGTCTGTCGCGATGCTTGATTTGGTTTCGCGTGAAGATATTTTCAATTTTCTTGACATTCTTCACGAAAAAGGAAAGACGATTCTTCACGTGACGCACGACAAAGATGCGCTGATGCGCGCGGAAAATGTGGTTCTGATGGAAAAAGGAAAAGTTCTGTGGCAGGGAAAGAGAACTGATTTCCTTTCGGGAAGCGGACAGAAATTCTATAAAAACATTTTTGGAGTTCCGCTTGATGAAATTCTTGAAAGCGGTTTTAAAAATCAGCGTTCCGGGCAGGAAAATTCAGAGATTTCGCTTGCCGTGAAAAATCTTTCGTTTTCATACAATTCGGGAAAGACGAGCCGGAAAAGAAATCCAGTTCTTGATGATGTTTCGTTTTTCTTGAAAAAAGGTTCTCTGACTTCGATTACAGGCGCGTCCGGGAGCGGAAAATCAACTCTTCTTGAAATTCTTGCAGGCCTTCTTCAGTTTCAGCATGAAGGAAAAGACGGAAAACATAATTCAAAAATTTACGCAGAATCCCGGCCTGTCCTTGCCCAGCAGAACAGCGACGCAGCTTTGTTCGAGACTTTCGCTTCCGATGATGTCGCGTTCGGTTCGGCAAACCGCGGAAAAAAAGGAAAAGAGCTTCTTGAAACCGTGAAATCTTCAATGGAAAAAGTCGGCCTTTCTTTTGAGACATTCGCCTGCCGCAAGACATTCGCGCTTTCTGGCGGAGAAAAGCGTCGTCTTTCGCTTGCGGGAATAATCGCGCTTGATTCTGAAATCATTCTTTTTGACGAGCCGACAGCAGGACTTGACGGAATTTCCAGGATAAACACTTTAAAGATGATGAAAAATCTTTCGCTTGAAGGAAAAACTGTCTTGTTTTCGACTCACCATCAGGACGAGGCGGATTTTGCCGACGAGCATCTTCATCTTGAAAACGGAAAACTGATTGGAACTTGCGCGGAAAACGCTGAATCCGTCGAAGAGAAAATCAGAGCGAGCGAAAATAAAAGCGGAAAAAAACTTTATGAGCAGAAAACAATGGAAGGCGCGTCGCTTTTGAAAGGTCTTCAGGCTTTTTCAAATTCGTCATCAGGCGAAAAAAACATTTTTGCTCAGGGAAGAAAACAAGGCGCGGTTGAAAAGCTTCCTGCCGTCTTGAAATATATTCTGTTTCTGGGAATGTTTGTCTCGTCAATGGTTTTCCGTCCGCTCTGGCTCTGCGGAATTTTTCTCGCGGCGGGTTTTGTCTACGCCTTGCTTTCATCCTGTCCTTTGAAAAGGCTTTTTTCCGCGATGATTAAAATAATTCCTCTTCTTATGTTTTTCTGCATTGTGGAGATTGTCTTTGTTCCTTGCTCCGAAGGCGAACGGATTTTTGTCGGCTGCAGGTTTTTCAGCATTTCCCTTGAAAAGATTTTCCTGTGTCTGCGAGTTCTTCTTCACACTGAATCAGCATTGTGCTGCATTTTTGCTTTCATTTCTTCGACAGACGAGAACGATATAATCGACGGGTTTGAAAAACTTCTTTTTCCTCTGAAAATTATCCGGGTCCCGACAAAATATCTTGTTCTGCTTGTGGAAATAATTTTCCGGTTTATTCCTTTGCTTGTTGAGGAAGCGATCTGCATCATGAAAACCCAGCTTGTCCGCGGCGGGCTTGGAAAGGCGAAAGGCGTTTTCGGAAAAATTAAGGCGGTCGTTCCTCTTGTCGTTCCGCTTGTGATCCAGACGATAAAACGCGCGGAGATTCTTGCGGACGCGCTGACTGCACGCGGATTCAAGTGATGGTTCTTGAAAAAAATCAAAGCCGGACGGGCGGAATATGAAACTTCCTCACCCGGCTTTTCAACTTGCTTTTTACGGGAGTTTATAAAGGTTTTATGATGAACGAATTTAATTTTTGTCCGAACTGCGGAAAGGAAAACATAAAATACATCGACGGGAAAAAATGGCTCTGCCCGGACTGCGGGTTTGACCTTTACAACAATATCGCTTCGGCGGTCGGAATCATAATTTACGACGATGAAGGAAATGTTCTTTTTGAGAAACGTGCGAAAAATCCCCGGAAAGATTTTCTTGCCCTTCCCGGCGGATTCTGCGACAACGACGAGCGCGCGGAAGATGCGGTTGTCCGCGAATGCAAGGAGGAAATAGGATTCGCGCCGGAAAACATAAAATTCATCTGCACTTTTCCGAACCGCTACGAATACAAAAACATTCTCTACAAAACCTGCGATATTTTTTTCACGTCAAAAGTTCCTGACAAGATAAAATCGGTTGAAAACCTCATAAAACGGCTGAGCGCGCAGGAAAGCGAAGTCAAAGGACTTTCGTCATTCAGAGTGAACTCTGTCGAAGACATTGAAAAAATTCCGCTTGCTTTTGAATCCGCGAAAAAAACTTTGACGCTTTGGCTTTCTGCCCGTAAAATGAAATAGTCTGGATTCAGCATTCAGGCTAAAAAAATGAAAAAAAGCGAAATAAAATCAGCGGAATGAAAAAAGCCGCTTTGTGTGAGGTTCTATGGATTTGAAGGTTTTCAGGCTTGCGGTTCTTGCGGTTTCTGTGTTCTGTTATTTTTTGATTCTGGTTTCAGTTCCGTTCAGAGTCAAAGCGATTTTAAAACGGGCCGGGAAATGTGTCCTCGGCATCAAAGGCAAGAATTTTGTGATTCAGATTCTTATAATAATTTCGTGCGGCGGAATTCTAGCCCTTCTTGGTTTCCGGGAGCTCGGAGCGGTCGGCGATACAATCGTCTGTCTTGTCGCGATTCTTGGCGTGGCAATCGGCTCGGAAGAGGCGGGACTTTTCAGGCATTGCGGAATTTACGAGAACGGAATCATAAACGGAGGACGCTATCTTCCGCTTTCTGAAATATATTCGATTCCGTCGCTGAACCTTTCCGAAGATGAGCAGAAATCCAATGAGTCAAGCGCACTGAAATTAATCACCGAGAAAAAAGGAACAGTGACTTTTGTGTACGAAAGCCCTGAAGAAAGAAGGAATGTTCTTGAAAAAATCCTTGAGCTGCGTCCTGAGCTGAAACCGTGATTTTTCCGCGTTAAAATTCCTTCATGGCTTCCGCATTATAATTTTTTATAAAAAATTTGGTGTTTGGGAGCGGAGCGTTA
>CAZSHF010000083.1:0-9071 GCA_964606655.1 uncultured Treponema sp. | reverse complement strand
GTTGCTCTACCAGCTGAGCTAATGGCCCGAAATTGATTTAGTTCGACTTAAAGTCTAGTGCGTCCGACAGGATTCGAACCTGCTACAACCGGATTCGAAGTCCGGGACTCTATCCAGATGAGCTACGGGCGCATTCTGCGATAATCAGTTCCTTGCAAGGAAGAGGGTGCCTGGTGGGGATTGAACCCACGACAACCAGATCCACAATCTGGCGCTCTACCACTGAACTACAGGCACCAAGTTATCGATGAAAGGAAGTATATCTTAAAATCGTGAACTTGGTCAATACCGAAAACTTGATTTTGAGGAAAATTATTTGCCTATCTTACTTCAAAAACGATTTCCTGGATTTCGTCGCCTAAAACAACATAAAGTCTGTGGAATCCTTTTTCAACTGGAAGAAGAAAATCGAACGGCCGTTTCAGAATGGCTTTTTCTCCGTTTTCATAAAGCGGTTTTCCGTCGTAGAAGACTTCCAGCGCGTCATTTTCTGAAAAACCTCCTGTGACTTTCACAGGAATTCCTTGATTTCTCAAATCTGTTCCGCTTGTGAAAAAAACGCTTCCGTTGTTCGGGCTTACAATCGAGAGAGGCGAGGAGCTGTATTCAATATGAGAGTTTATATGGTTGTGCGAATGCCATTCCTGAAATTCCGCAGGAAAATATGTCATGAGTTTTCCGTCTCCGTTTTTCCTGTGCCAGATGCAGACTTTGCTCTTTGTCTCTCCGATTTTTGAATTTTCCGCGTATTCCTCAAGCACAGAAGGGCAGTTTCCGTTCGGATACATTCCTGAAAGCGCGCAGATTTTTATTTTTGTGAGATTTTCAGGTTCTCTGAAAGGCGTTCTGCTCTCTTCGGAAAGAAAATCAAGGACTTCACGCGCGGTTTTTGCAGGAAGAGAGCTTCCTGTTTTTCCGACGACTGTGTTTCCCGAGAAGTTTCCCATCCAGACTCCGACTGAATATTCGGGTGTCGCTCCGACCGCGACAATGTTCTGAAACTGGTTTGCGGTTCCTGTCTTGAAGATTGAAGGATATTTTGTCTGGAAAACCTGAGAAAGCCCGAATCCTGTCGCCCTTGCGCTTTTGTCGCTAAGAAAATCCGCAATCTGCCTTGAAGTGTCGCTTGAAAAGACTTTGCGGCTTTCCTTTTCGGCTTTTGTTTTTTGTCCGCTTTTCCCGGCGTTTTCCTCAAGATATTCAGGCTCGATGTATATTCCGTCGCGAGTGAAAACTGAAAACGCCGATACAAGCTCAAGAAGTGTGACTTCCCCTGAACCCAAGGCAAGCCCAAGCCCGTTTTTCTCTCCGCCGGATTCAAGCGAACGGAAGCCCAAGTCATTCAGTTTTTCAAGATATGCGGGAACTGAAATTTCAGAAAGAATCGAGACCGCGGGAATGTTCAGGCTTGATGCGAGCGCGTTCCTGAAAAGAACCGGCCCGTTGTATCTGTTGTTGAAATTCCGCGGAAGATAGATTTTTTCAGAGCCGAACTCCATTGGAATGTCTTCAAGAATCCGGTAGGCGGAAAATTTTCCTGAGTCAAGAGCGGCCGCGAAGAGAAAAGGCTTCATCGCGCTTCCCATCTGGTTTTTGACAAGAACTCCGTCAATCTGCCCTGAATTTTCAAAGTCCGACCAGAACGGATTTCCTATCCAGGAAAGAATGTTTCCGGTTTCGTTTTCAAGGACGACTAGCGACGCGTTGAAAATCCGGGATTTTTCCTGTCCTTTAAGCGCGTTTTTCAGCGCGAACTCAGAGAATTTCTGAAGCTCAAGATTGACTGTAAGGAAAACTTCTGTCTGTTTCATCAGTCTTTTCTGCGTTTTCATATTTTTCTGTTTTTCGGAAAGATTCTTTTTCGCCTCTTCGACAAGATGAGGAAATTCAAAAGGCCACGAAAAATCCGCGTTCCTTGAATTCTCTGCGGCTTCAAGAAGCTTTTCCTCAGGGCAATTGAATACAGCCGCCGCTTTCTGGCTTGCATTTTCGGGATTTGTTTTCGGGCTGTAAGTTTTAGGTCTTCTCGGAATCACTGAAAGAAGCATGATTTCTTCTTTTGAAAGGTTTGCAAGGTCTTTTGAAAAGTAATAACGGGACGCGCTTCTGATTCCTTCTGTGTTGTTCCCGAACGGAATATTGTTCAGATAAAGTTCAAGGATTTTGTCTTTTGAAAGCCGTTTTTCAAGGCGGAACGCGTACAATGTCTCCCTGATTTTTCCATAAATGTTTCTGCTTCCGCCGGGATTTATCATCCGGGAAAGCTGCATTGTTATTGTGGACGCGCCGCTCACGGTTTTTCTGTTTTTTATGTTCTGTGCAAGGGCTCGGCCCATGGAAAAAAAATCCGCTCCTTTGTGCAGATAAAAGCGCCTGTCTTCCGCTTTGACAAACGCTTTTTTTATCTCGGAAGGAATTTTTTCCGACGGAACGAACTCTCGCCTTAGCCCTGAGGAAAGCGAAGTCGCCTGAAGAAGATTTCCGTTCCTGTCGAAAAAGTCCACGCTGTATTCTCTCTCAAGGAATTCTTCAAGATTCGGAAGAGGAGAGAAGTACAGGTAGAAGACAAGAAAGGAAAGCGCGCATGAAAAAATCAGGAGCGCCGCCTTTGAAAGATTTTTTTTCATCTTTTTCAATTCAGGTTTTATTCCGGCTTTGCCCAGTCTTTATTTTACAGTGAAGATATAGCCGTCAGAACGCCCGAAATAATCCTTTGAATACATACATTCAGCGGAGGCAGACGGAACAGGATAAACTCCGCGGCGCGCAGCCCTGAAAGTGAACTCCACAGTTTTCTCTCCTTTTGAGAATTTGTTCCAGAAAAGCTGTAGCTCGTTGTCGTAAAGCGAAATGTTCGAAAAGCGGCTTTCTCGTCCTCCGCTCTTTACTGAAATCTCCGCCTTTGCTCCGCTTGTCTCGAAAGAAGGGTCAAGAATTTCCGCGCCTGACGGAACAGGAATCCTGAACGCGACTTGATACGCGTCTTTTGTGGAGGAAATTTCGGCTTTCATTCTGTAGGTTTTTCCGCTTTCAATGGCATAAACCATTTCGTTTTCGTCCAGGGGAATTTCCTTTCCTGTGCCGTAGTCGAAAATTCTGTACGAGACTGAAAATCCCTGGTTCCGTGTGTTCTGGATTTCGTTCGGAAGAGAATAAGTCAGGTTAGCGCTGTAGTAAAGAGTTCCGCTTCCGCTTGCTGAAAACTGCAAGGGAATCAGGGAATCTTTTTTCAGTCCTGAAAAATCTCCTGCTGAAAGCTCAAGGAAATCTTTTCTGGCTGAAAGAGGCTTTGCTCCGCTTCCCTTGAACCTTGCTTCCGCAAAAAGAAGTCCGCCGAGCTTTGCTTCCGCCTCAATATCTGTCGCGTCGAGTGTTCTTGATTTTATCACATCATAAAACGCGTCAAGGACTTTTGCCGTGGTGTCGGTTGATTCCCAGTAGCCTGAAGAACATTCTGAAAGAAGCGAGAATATGAGCCTGTCTGTCATCTCGTCTTCCGGATTCAGGTTTGCGGAAAGCTTTAAAATCATGGCTTTTTCGCCTGTCTTTGTTTCCCACCAGAAAATGTCATCAAATCCAGCGGAATCTGTTATGTCGACTGAACGCAAGGAAGGGCGCATAAAGGTCCGTATTCTTGAATAAATCCGTCTTGCGTCTTCAGTCTCTCCGAGATTCAGATATGCAAGAGCCGTCGCCGCTGCGGCAGAATGCTGGTTTCTTGTCTTCTCCTCAAGTTCCGGAAGAAGGAAGCTCAGGTTTCTGTTTCCGAGCAAAGAAAGCACGTAGACTGAATAAGCGTCAAGATAAGTGGTTCCGCTTGAGTTTTCTTTATCTTTTGAGGCCTTTGCCGAGTTTTCGATGAATCTCTGAAGATTTTCTATATCGATAGGAAAATCTTTTTCCTTGTATCCGCGTTCTTTCGCGAGGGCGTAAATATGCGCCATTCTGAGCGAGACATATCTGTCGGAAGAGGCGGAGGTTCCCGGCCAGTAAGGAAAACCTCCGTCCTCGTTCTGCTCGTTTTTCCAGGTCTTGAAATACGACTTCACGCATTTTCTTGCGTTCTTGATTTCAGAGTCCATTCCGAACACGTCGATGTAGTTTTCAAAAACCACAAGAGGAAGCATTTTTGAAATCTGCTGCTCAAGGCAGCCGTAAGGATATCTGAAAAGATAGTTCACAGACGAGCCTAAAAGCCCGAGCCTTGTCGCGTCCAGAGTGACAGAAAGGCTTCCGTTTCCGTCATCCGCGAACGAAGGAATCATGATTCCTTCAAGGACGGTTTTTGTCCCGTTTTCAATGCGTTCTGTCGCGCCTGAAAGGGAAACTGTTTCAGCTGTGTATGTCTTTTCGATTTTGATGCGGCTTGCAAGCCTTTCAGAAAGAACTCCGCTTTTTATTGTGTACAAAAGCTCGACATCTCCTTCTTTTTCCGCCGCGATGTCAAAATAGACCACGGAGCTTCCGCCGCTTGCGATTTTCACAGTGCGGCTGTCTTCTCCGTCGATGAATGCTTTTCCTGATTTTGTTGAAAGCCCTAAGGTCTCGTCCTCTTCGGAATTGCTTTTAGGCTGCCTTATCTGCGCTGAAACCTCCACATCTTGGCTTTCGCCTGAAATGTTTGTGAGAAGAACTCCGCATTCCGCAGTGTCGCGTTCCCTGAGCCTTCTGGGCTGGACCTGCTGCGCGTTTATAGGATTCTGGACAGCAAACTCATCTTCCTGAAGGGCAAGAAGCTCTCCGTAAACTCCGAACGCGGTCAGCCTGTATGTTGTGAGAGAATCAGGAACTTTGAAAGAAACTTTCGCGGTTCCGTCCTTTCCTGTTGTCACCGAAGGCTCAAAGAACGCTGTCGGCCGGAAATCTTTGCGTTCGTCTTCGTCTTTCTCCTCGTCGCTGTCTCCGCCCTGAAGATTCTTTATGCTGTATGTCACAGGGTCGATAAGATAAGAACGAGAGTCTCCGCCTTTGACGCAGAGAGGAAAATTGTACGCGCTGTAGAAATATTCAATCGGGTCAGGAACATGATGGTTTATTATGTCAAGGACCGCGCGGTCAACTCCCATTACTGTAAGCTCCGCGCCTTCGACCGGTTTTCCGCCTTTTGTGGCTTTTAAAGTCACTTCCGCGGTGTCTCCAGGCCTGTAGACAGGTTTGTCAAATTCCGCCTGCACAGAAAACGCGCGGACACGCGGATTCACAAAAATCTGTGTGACGCCGAAATATCCTTTAGGTTTTCCAAGGTCTTTTTCTCCGTACTCGTGGCTGGGCTCTCCTTTCCGCGCTGAATAAGACGAGACTGTCACATAGCAGACAGGAACATAATTCCGCGCGACAGGAACTTCGATTACCGCCGTGTTTTCAGAAAAATGCCGCACTTCGCTTGTGAAAATTCCTTCGCGCTCGACGCAGACAAGATAATCGCCTTCAGGAAGAGGGCTTTCAAGAAGAATTTCCGCTGTGTCGCCCGGATTGTAAAGGTTCTGGTCCGGAGTGAGCTTTATGTCCGTGCTGTCGTCATTGAAGAACGCGCTTGCTCCGCTTCCTGTGACATAGAAATTTCTTTCCGAGACAGCCTCGCGTCCTTCTCTGTCGAATGAAGATATGCGGAGAGTGTAGTAGCCTGAATTTTTAGGAGTGAAGCTGATTTTTCCTTCTTTTGATGATTTTACCTCTCCTTTAGCCTCGATTGCCGTGTGCTCTGTGTAACGCTGGTAGACTGAATCGTTCACGCTGTTCTGGTAATCGTAAGTCCAGTAATGGCGCGTGAAAGTGTAGCTGAGGTTTCCTGAGGCAAGCGACCTGTCTTCAAGTGTTTTTCCGTCAGGAGTCACAAGGATAAAAGGAAAGGCGAGTTTCTGTCCTTTTTTTGCGAATCCGTTCACGCCTTCAGCCTTTCCGATTCCTGTGTAGAAAAGCGACGGATGAACCATCTTTGAATCCCTGACAGTAATCTCCTGGTTTGACGCGTCTTTCACAGAAGCCTCGATTCTGTAAAGATACGGAGTTCCCTTTAAATTTCCTTCTGTAGAGCATGAAAGCTCCGCTTCTCCTTTTGATGAGAGAACGCCTTTTTCGCTTTTTATGTGTCGTCTTCCTTCGTAGTCGTCTCCGAAATATGAGCTGATTGAAAAACTGTAGTCCTTGAGCTTTGCGTCTTCGGGGCTGAACCTTGAAGGCTCTGTGTACCATGACGCGCTGTATTCCTCGCCTGCAAGAAATCCGCCTGCAAGGTAAGACGCTTCAAGTTTCGCTCCGATTGTGTCGCCTGCATAGATTTCTTTTTCCTGAGCCTTTACGCTGCCTTGGATTTTCAGCCGTTCAAAGAACGCCACATCAAAGTAAAGGGATTCATAATCGTCTTTTCCGCTCCGTCTGTATTTTATCATGTATGATCCGGGCTCTGCGTCTTCAGGAACCACAAATTTTCCCCAGAATCCGCCTGAGGCGCTTGTCTGTCCGTTTATTGTTCCGTAAACGCCTGAGTCGCGCCAGGAGTTCTTTTCAAGCGTCGCGGAATAGTTTCCTTCGTAAGCGATGAAGCTTCCCATTTTCTGGTTCCTGTCGATTCCGCGGAAAGTGACAGTCTCGCCCGGCTTGTATATTCCTCTGTCAGTGAACATGAATGTCCTCTGCTTTTCCTTGTAAGCGTCTGAAATTCCGTTTGTTCCCACGCCTGCGCGCCAGTAGTAATGCCCCTGCGGCTTGAAATAAATTTTGTCGCCGTCCTTTTCAATCACAAAAGCGGTCTCCCAGTCGTCGCTTTGTTTTGTGAAGAATCTCTGGTATTTTTTGTCCGCCTCAATCACAGCGATTCCGTCCTTGTCTGTGTAGACAGGATTCATCGAAAGTCCGTTTTTCGTGTCGTCGTATGATTTAAGCCAGACTTTCGCGCCTTCGACAGGCTCGTCAGTTGAAAGCGTCCTCACCATGACAACGGCTCTGTTCATTCCGAACCTTACAGTCGCGCCTAAATCTGTAACCTGAAGAGTCATGAAATTCTTCTCTTCGTTGTCATAGTTTCCGATTCCGTCTTCGTAGCTTAAAGTTCCGATGTCCGCCTCGAATTTCACAAATCCTTTTCCGCCTGTAAGATACGGCTCAAGGTCGATTTCCTCGAACCGGCGCGTGTTCATCTCTCCGTTCGAGAAAGTCTTTCCGCCTTCTTCGTGCCTCGACCAGTAATTGTTCCAGGAAGGCGTTATGAGAGGATCATTCGGCTTTGAGATTCTGTACGCGCTGTCGTCGCTCACATTCATGTATTCAAAGATGATTTTGTGCGGAAATCTGGATTCAAGCATTTTTGTTCCGCTGTCGGTGAATTTCGCGTAGCCTGGATAATCACGTCCTTGTATTGTCATCTCTGTTCCGCGCTCAAGGTTCGCTCCGTATATGTTTTTAAGGCCGGTATTTAGTTTCAGCTTCGCTATCTCGTCCGGATTTATTTTAAGGCCGTGAATCTGGAGAGTGCTTCCCCAGACATTGAAATTGTCTTCCGTGAAATCCGCGCCTTCAATGCTCACGGAATCCATCACTGAATCCTTGTCTATGTTCTGGTTGAACACAAAAGTCCATGTCCTTGAAGAGCTCCACCTGTTCGAGTTTTCAGAGCTTCTTTCAAGGACAAAAGGCCTTTCTGTCCTGAATGATTTTACGGCTGTCTTTCCGCCTTCTCTGTTGTCAAGGGAAAATTCAACAAGGCAGTTTTTTTCAAGCGGAGAAGTCAGGACGACGTAGAACGCGTTTGTCCGTTTTCTGTCGCTTGTGAACAGCGCGTCTGTTTTTTCGCTGAAGTCGGGAGAAACAGTGAATGAAAGAGGCTCGGCTTTTCCTTTTGCTGTGTCTGTAAGAAAAACCTCAAGCCTTTCCTCCGCGTCTTTCTGGCTCAGAAATCCTGTGAAATATATTTTTGAATATTTCGCCTGTTCAAGAGGAAGCCCCGCTTTTTCAAAATATCTGTAGCGCGTGTTCTCGTCTTTTTCTCCGGGAACAAGCTTCGCGATGTCAGGATTTTCTGCCTTTGTCCTGAAAATCCGTTCTCCTGAGAGTTTCTGTCCTCCAAGCGATTTTGTCCTGTCGGAAACTGTGATTCTGTATTCTGTTCCGAATTTCAAAGGCTCGTCCGCTTCAAAGCTTAAATTTCTGGTTCCGTTCCAAGTGTATTTTCCTGGGATTTTCGGCGAAATCTGCATTGTTTCCTCCGCGTCTTTCTGGATTTTCTTGTCATCCTGAAGAGCGGAAAGCGAAATCACAGGATAATTGAATTCGATGTAGAACTGGGGATTTTTCAATGAAGAGGGAACACTGCCTTTAGGCCCCCAGTCTTTTACTGAAAAAGGCGATGTTTCAGATTCACGCGAAAGGGATTCAAAGCTGTGCGCTCCGTCCGCCTCTTCTGAATATTCGCCCGAGACGGTTTTTTCGCTTTCTTTTTCCGCCTCGCTTTTCATCGAGTTTCTGTATGAAAGGTATTCTTCTATGCTCAGACGCTTTGTCTGGTATTCTGTCTTGTATGCGGAAAGTTTCCTGAGCCCCGGAACAAATGAAGTTGACTCTTCCTTTACCGCTTCTGGATTTTCAAGCCTTGCTTTTCCTGACTCGTATTTTTCCTCGGGTTTTTCAGGCCTGTAGTCGAGAGTGAAAAAATCTTCCGGGTCGATAAATTCGTAGTCAGCGGAAAATCCTTGTGAGTTTTCAAGCGGAAGAGAGGCTAAAGAAGAAGCGGTTTTTCCGCTTTCGTTTTTTGAGCACGAGACTGAGCCGAAAAGAAGGCATAATGCCGCGATTGCGGAGAGAGCCGGTTTTTCAAGGTTTTTGAGCGTATTAAGCATAGATAAAATCCTCATGAAAATAAAATCTTATTAGGTCAAATGTCGAGTTTTAATGTATTGGCAAAAATGCACTCTCGGCAAGAACCCGATTATGAAAAACGGCTTCCGCGTTCGTCAAAAAAAAGCGGCGATTGAATTTATAGAAACCACCAAACAAGTTTTGCCTGCAATTTTCAAGTTTTATAACTCACTTGTGCAGATTGTTTTTCAAATCGGAACCTTGCCTACGTGCATTTTTTA
>CAZSHF010000082.1:0-9958 GCA_964606655.1 uncultured Treponema sp. | reverse complement strand
TTACCGCAAGCACGGACAATGTTTTAGAACCGGAAGCGAAGAATTTTACGCAATCATAAAAGATAATTCGCTGGATTTTGATGATTTGAACAAACAATTTTTTACACAATTCGTAAAAGAAACTTTTGAAATAGAAGAAATGCCTTTAGTTTCGTGTTCTTGGGCAAAAATTTCCGCAAAAGTTTCAAAAAATGAAGACGAACTCAACAAAACGCTTTGTGCCGCCAACGAAAAAAAATGTGAATTCAAAAAAAATCGTGCAACGTATTTGATGTAGATTTTCGTCATATTGAGCGTAAGCGAAATATCTACTAGCAGTTTTGTCGCATAAAGTGGCGGTGGTTGAGCAACGTCGAAATCACCACAATTCAAAAATAGTGCATTCCTTTGCGTACGATTTCTATTTCCCAATTTTAAAAATTTTTCTGTTTTGGGAAATAAAAACACATTTGAAACAAGCACTTTTGGATTTGTAGTGATTATAAGGGCGTTCCCTGCCTAAAGGCAGGTCGGGCTATTCGCAGTTCCGGCTTTCGCCTACATTCTAAAACGGCAAAAATTCCGTCATTCTGAACTCGTTTCAGAATCTATAATAAATAGATGCTGAAACAAGTTCAGCATGACACATTCATTTTTAATTATCTTAAGAGCTGCCGTTTTAGAACGTGCCTTTGGCACGCTACTACTATCCCTAACGCGTTCGGGCAAAGCAGGCGGGAAGTTTTAGTAGCAGTAAAAAAAAATTTTTAAACCTTAAGGCTATCTCTAAAAACTCGCTAAAGCGACTTTTTAGAGATTCCCACAAATGTCAATTTTTCACTGATTTTGCGTAGTGCATTTTAGAAGTTATTGACGTTTGTGCTTTCGCACAA
Organism: uncultured Treponema sp.; assembly: GCA_964606655.1. Classification (GTDB taxonomy): domain Bacteria; phylum Spirochaetota; class Spirochaetia; order Treponematales; family Treponemataceae; genus Treponema_D. Next base: position 9,086 of record CAZSHF010000082.1, on the reverse strand, counting down.
GGGATTGCTGCCGCGAAAGCGGTTCGGACAGACAACTTGTTGGCTGGCTGAACGGAAAACTTTTGAGAGGGGTCTGTCCCCTCGCAAAAGTTTATAACGCAAAAGCCCGGTTTTTTGCGAAGCAAAAAATGTGCCCAAATTTTTATCTTCAATTTTAATTGGCAATTTTGTACTAAATGAAAGTTTGCATAAGCAATTCACAGAAAAAATGTCATAAATCAGCAAAATTAGGTCAGAAAAAATGTAATTTTTACTTGTTTTTAGCCCAGAAAAAATGTAAATTTCTTTTATGGAACGTCTTATAATCGAAAAACTAAAACAATGGAAAGAAAAAACTGATAGAAAACCGCTTGTTTTAATGGGCGCACGACAAGTTGGAAAAACTTGGATAATGAAAGAATTTGGAAAACTTTATTATAAAAATGTTGCTTATATTTCTTTTTATAATAATGACACTGCAAAAAACATTTTTGAAACTGATTACGATATAAATCGCATTTTATCATATTTAAATATCGCTGTTGGTTTTCAAATCGAAAAAGAAAATACTCTGATAATTTTTGACGAAATTCAAAATGCACCAAAAGCATTTGAAGCATTAAAATATTTTTGTGAAGATGCAAATGAATATCACATTATTGCGGCAGGTTCTTTACTTGGGGTTGCTTTGCACGAAGGCATTTCATATCCTGTAGGAAAAGTTGAGCTTTTAAATCTTTATCCGCTTAATTTTAGAGAATATCTTTGTGCTATGGGAGAAAAAGCTTTATCTGACGCTTTAATTACAAAAGATTACAAATTGATTGATACTTTTAGCGAAAAATATATCTTTCATCTTAAAAATTATTATTTCATTGGCGGAATGCCAGAAGTTGTGGAGTCATTTCGATTAAATCACGATTACAACAAAGTTCGAAAACTTCAAGAAGATATAATCGCTGAATACAAAGGTGATTTTGGAAAACATATTCCGCATAATGAACTAGCAAGAATTAATATGGTTTGGGATTCAATTCCAATGCAACTTGCAAAGGAAAATAAAAAATTCTTTTTTGGAAAGATAAAAAAGGGAGCTCGAAGTAGTGAATTTGAAATTGCTATTCAATGGCTTTGCGACAGCGGACTTATTCATAAAGTAAATCGAGTAAATGAACCTCACGTTCCTCTTGCGGCATATAAAGATTTTTCTGCTTATAAACTTTTTTATGTTGATATTGGACTTTTATGTGCAATGAGCGGTCTTGATGCAAAATCAATCCTAGAAAAAAATGCAATTTTTGTTGAATTTAAAGGTGCACTTACGGAACAATTTGTATTGCAAGAAATCATAAGCGAAACTTCTTATAAAGCGTATTATTACGGAACGGAAAAAGCGACTTTTGAGCAAGATTTTTTGATTCAAAAAGGAATGAATGTAATTCCGATTGAAGTAAAAGCTAAAACAAACGTAAATTCTCAAAGTTTAAAAGCATTTTATGAAAAATTTAAACCGATTGAATCTGTAAGATTTTCACTTTTAAAATATAAAGAGCAAGATTGGATGAAAAACATTCCACTTTATGCAGTTTGTAATTTGTAACAAGACAAATCTAGCATCACTCTGGAACAAAAATATATCCGCATTTGCTTACAGAAACTATGTGTTTCGGATTTTTTTTGTCATCTTCAATCAAACGCCGCAAACTGCGAATATTTACATAAATGTTTGCTTCTAAAGTTTTTTCATCGGGGACAGGTTCGTTCCAAACGTTTTGAAAAATTGCTTCGAGAGACAAAATCTTATTCGGATTTTTCATAAAATACAAAATCAAATCAAACTGTTTTTTTCGCATCGGAATATTTTTTCCGCGTTTTGAAACTTTTTTATTTTCAACATCAAGTTCAAAAATTCCGCACGAATAAAAATCTTCAATCGATTGTTTTTCAAAATGCGAAAACGAAAATTTTTCCAACATTCGCTTTACACGCAAAATCAATTCTTCAATATAAAAAGGTTTTAAAACAAAATCATCACAACCTTCGCGAAAACCTTGGATTTTAATTTCTTTATCTTGAATTGACGAAACAATTATAACAGGAAGCATTTTATTTTGAAGACGAATTGTATGCAAAACTTTCATTCCGCTTTCGTTTTCATCATCGCCAAGATTTAAATCCAAAATCACAAGCGAAAAAGCGTTTTTTGCAAGTTTTTTTAGAGCATCTTTTGCAGAAAAACTTTGAACTACAGAATAATTTTGTGCAACAAGATTTTTTGCAATAAAATCATTCATAAATTCAGAGTCTTCCACAACTAAAATAAGTTCTTTTTCGTCAAAATCAAGATTTTTTTCCATATTCATAATTTTATTCAATCTTTTTAAACTTTACCGTAAAAACGCTTCCACTTTTTGCATCAGCATTTTCTGAATATTCAAGCAAAATATCATTTAATTTGCAAATTTCGTTTACAACAAAAAGTCCCAATCCGCAAGATTTTTCTTGTGCAGTCGGCTTTGTTCCAATTTGTGCAAAACGTTCAAACAAATGTTGCCTCTTCTCTTTTGGAATTCCGCGACCTTCATCAATCACTAAAAGCAAAAGATTTTCGCTATTTTCCGTAATTTTGATTTTGATTTTGCCGCCAATTTCAGAATATTTTATTGCATTGTCCAAAAGATTTGCATAAATTCCTTTAAGAGAACTTTCATCACAAAAAACTTTCGGATTTTTTACATCACACAAAAATTCAACAGCCTGATTTTTTGCTTGAGCCTTTCTCAATAAAAACGAATTTTCACTTTCAAGAATGTCCAAAAGATTTAAGATTCTTTTATTTACAATATATCTTCCGTCTTTTATTTTATATGATGATAGAGCATTTTGAATTATAAGGTTTATTTCTCTCGCACTTTCAAAAATATTTTTCAGCGAATCCGATTTTTCTGCAGATTTTCCATCCGCATTTTCGACGTCAAAATTAAGATTTTGAATTTCGTTCAAAAGAATTGTAAGCGGAATATTTACATTGTGCGTTACAGAATAAAGAAGCACAGTTTTTTCGCTTTCAGATTTTAAAAGTTCCAGATTTTTGCGATAAAGATTTTTGTACTCAAAAAGAATTTGGATTTTTGCAAGCAAAGATGAAAACTCAAAAGGTTCACAAAGAAAATCATTTATTTCAAGTTCAAAGATTTTTTTGCCAACCGCACCGAACGCACCAGATTTTTCTGACACTTTGTATGATGAAGAATTTTTATCTAAAAGCAAAAGAATTGGAAATTCAAAAAAAGTAAATTGTTTACGAAGCGTTTTGCAAAACTTAAAAAATTCATCATTATTTAATTCCGATAAAATCACTTTAGAATCCGCAGAAACCAAAAGCATTTGGATAAGATTATCTTCCACAGCAAAAAGCACTTCCTGAAGATTTTCTATAATTCTTGCAAAAAAACCGAAACTTTGTAGAATTTTTTTTAATCGTAAATTGCTCTGATTTTTTTTACCAAAAATTCCGATTGAAACATTTTCTACAATTTCTTTTTTTACAAAAAAATTACAGTTTTCAAAAGAAATCGCATTTTCTATAGATTTATTTTCAATCAGATTTTTCATAGTCAAGATATTCAAAGTCACTTCTAAAAGGCAAAGTTTTTTAGAAGTCCTATATTAAAAAAAGCCGCCGGAAAACACAAGATTCTGATGAGCGGAAGTTTCAAAACCCAATTGACTTCTGAAACTTCCGCTCATCTGTATTTTCAGACGACCTTTATTCCTTTTTTAATTTTTTAAAATTACTTCTTTATCGCTTCTACAGTTTCATTGTGAACTTAGCGTTGATGTAGTAAGGATAACCGAAGTCAGCGCTTGCGGCGATTTTGTCCGTGAAGAACCAGCTTGCGCCTGCACTTGCTCCCCAAAGGAATCCTGGATAAACATCCATCTTTTCATTGTTATCAAGACCAAGAGAAAGTCCTGCCATAAAGCCAGCGTAGACATCAAGTTTATCTATGCCAAAATTAAAGTGGTATCTTGCAGTAGCAGCGACATCAAGATTCAAATATGAACATTTTCTTGTTTTTACGGCCCAATTTTCGTCAAGATAGTCATAACTATAGCCATATCCAGAAACAGCAGCCATTCCGCCAAAACTGAACGGAAGCATATCATTGATATGAACCAGTTTTTCATAACCGACACTTACAGGCGGAATAAACCAGCCGCCAGCACCAAATCCTGAAAGACCAACTCCAGCGTGAATGAGAGAATCTCCGTTTTTCAGCCCTCCGCCATATTCTTTCCAGAAAGTTTTTCCGTCAAACGCAAAAGATGACGAAACCGCAACAAACAACGCAACAACAATAGCAGCGATTTTCTTAGATTTCATTTTAGCCTCCTAGCCATTTTATGAATTATCTTTCTAAACAAAATCTTAGGAGAAAAAACTAAAAAAAATCTAAAATTTTCAGGGTTTTATTTCTTTTTCAGACGCGGACTCATTTCAAGACGGATTCATTCCAGAACCTGCTAGAACTTAAATGAAAAATTCGCGGAAAGAACATAAGGATAGCCCAAATCCACGCTTGCTCCGATGTTTTCTGTAAAGAACCATGAAGCGCCTAGAAATCCGCCGACTACAGGATAAACAAAAAATCTGGGTTCAGTGAACGCAAATCCTAATCCTGCGACATTTCCTGCGTAAACATCAAGATTCTTAACGCCAAGATTAAAATGATATTTCACAGTGGCAGGAATCTCCAGAAAAGTCCGATATGTGTCTTCTCCGTTTGTCCTGGCTCCATTTCCTGAAACAGAAACCATTGCGCCAAAACTGAACGGAAGCATACCGTTCAAATGAACCATTTTCTCGTAGCTCAAGTTTACTGGCGGAATCACATAAAAACTTTCGCCGAAATTAAAAATCCTGTTGGAAAGTCCGGCTCCAGCATTTATAACATTGTCGCCGTTTTTTAGTCCTGCGCCGTATTCTCGCCAGAAAGCGCTTGAATCAAAAGCGCAAAGCGACGAAGCGAAAACCGAAAGAACCGCCGCAAGAACAAAAATATTCTTTTTCTTCATAGAATTTTCCTTAAGATTTGCAATGAAATTTATCAGCAATGCAATTTTTTCTGCGTCTGAAATATTCCCTGCGAAAAATCAGCTGAACATTCCTTGCTTTGCTAGAACTTTTGCAAGATTCGGGCGTTTTACTAAATCAGATTTTAATCCTTCTTCGCGAGCCTTGTTTACATAATCTGGACTTTGGAAAGAATACTTAAAATTCGTGTGAACATCGTAAGTTCCTTTCATCAAAGCGTAAGCATCTTCTGTCATAACAAGTTCTTCATCAGTTGGAATTACAAAAATCTTTGTTTTTGAATCATCTGCGTGAATGTAAGTTTCTGCATTTCCTGTAAAGCTCCATTCGTTTCGCTGCGGGTCGATTTTGATTCCGTAGTTTTCCAAACCAGAACAAGCCTTTCCGCGAGTAATTGGTCCGCGCTCGCCAACTCCAGCTGTCCAGACAATCGCATCAACGTGACCAAGTTCCGCCATATATTGACCAATGTATTTTTTGATTCTAAGTGCTTCCATTTCTATAGAAAGCTGGCAGAGTTTATCGCCTTTTGCCGCCTCAATTTCTATGTCGCGTCGATCAGAAAATCGTCCTGTAATTCCCAAGCATCCGCATTTTTTGTTCAACGCTTTGTCCATTTCATCAGCAGACATTCCAGTTTTTCGCATAATGTAGAACGGCAACGCTGGATCCAAATCGCCAGAGCGAGTTCCCATAACAAGACCTTCAAGCGGAGTTAGTCCCATTGAAGTATCGTAGCAAACGCCGTTTTTAACCGCGCACATACTAGAACCGTTTCCAATGTGGCAGATAATCAAGTTCGTGTCTTTCGGCTCTTTTCCAAGAAGAACCGCCGCACGTTTCGCTGTGTACAAGAAAGAAGTTCCGTGAAATCCGTAACGACGAGCCGCATATTTTTCGTACCATTCACGTGGAATTGCATATTGGAAAGTTTCTTCAGGCATTGTCTGATGCCAAGCCGTATCCATAATTGCAGCGTGAGGAATATTCGGCATAACTTTCTGAGCTGCCTCAATTCCCATAATGTTTGCAGGCATATGAAGAGGTCCTAAATCGATAACTTCGCGGAATCCGTCAAGAACTTCTGGCGTTATCAAAACTGATTTTGTGAATTTTTCGCCGCCATGCAAAACTCTGTGTCCAACCGCGCCAATTTCGTCCATTGATTTTATAACGCCAACTTTTGAATCAGTAATTTCTTTTATGATAAGTTCAATCGCTTCTTTGTGAGTTGGGCAAGGCGATTCGATTACAGTTTTTTCGCCCTTTGCTTTGTGAGTGATTACAGAACCTTCAATTCCAATGCGTTCAACAACGCCATTCGCCATAACTTCTTTGTTATCCCAATCGTAAACTTGATACTTTGCAGATGATGAACCGCAGTTCAAAGTAAGAATTACCATATTTTTCCTCGATAAAACAGTTCGGAATGAACTTTTTGATATTTTTCAGTTCCGAAAGTATATTCCTATTTTTTGCGATTTTCAACAGACGAGTTTCAGAAGAACAAAAACGAATAAAACTTACAGACAAATCAAGGCGATTAAAGAAACCGCGCGGTTCTTCCGATAATCAAAGCGGAGAAATATAAAATGAGCGCGACAATCTCAATCGACGGGCTGAAACCTGAAATATCGTTCACAAGCGACTTGCTTCTGGACAAGACATTTATAATAATTCCTGCGACAGTTGAGCTTTCGGAAGGCGTCATAAAGGCTCTCAAATTCTGGGAATTCAAGACGCTGAACCACGACGGAGCAGTAAGCCTTGGAGAAATGAACAGCGACGGCTCTGAAAACAGTCCAGCCGAGCCGGACCATCCGAGTCTTGCGCACGCGGCCCAAAACCTTGCGAAAACATTTGAAGAATCAGAAAAACTCCACGAAAACTCAGAAAAAGCGCGCTACGATTCAGTGCAGAAAGTCTACGAAGAATACATGAAATATATAAATTCCGTATATACACATTACGCGACGCACAAAACCCTGAATCTTCAGGAAATGGAGCAGACTGTCCAGAAGCTCTGCATTTTCATAAAAGAAAACAAACGTTATGTGCTAAGAATTTCTCCGTCCGCTGAAACGCGGAACAAAAACTTTCTTGTCGTCCATTCGATGCGGACAACAGTTCTTGCAATCACAATCGCCCTTGAGCTTCATCTTCCGCTTTCAAACATCGTAGAGCTTGGAGTGACAACAATCCTTCACGAAATCGGAATGCTTCGTCTTCCGCCTCAGCTTTATCTTACAAACAGGACTTTGACACAGTCCGAAAAAAAACAGATTTCAATGCATCCGATTTTAGGCTGCAATATTCTTAAAGACCTTGGATTTCCGAATTCGATTCTTATGGGCGTTCTTGACCATCACGAAAAGGAGAACGGATTCGGTTATCCGCGGGGACTTTCAAGCGACAAGATTTCGCCTTACGGAAAAATAATTTCTGTCGCCTGTTCGTTTGAAGCAATCACCGCTCCGCGCACTTACAAATCGGAGCACACGACTTACGAGGCGATGGTCGAAATGCTCAAGAACCTGAACAGGCAGTACGACCCGACAATAATAAAAGCGCTTCTCGCAAGCCTTTCTTTATACCCGATTGGAGTTTATGTTTACCTGAACAACGGAAAAATCGCTGTCGTTTCTGATGTGACTCCAAACAGACCTCAGAATCCGATTGTCCAGCTTGTGAACGAAAAGGAAAACGACGGCTCGCCTAAAACTGTGCAGACTGACGACGGAGCGAACAAAATCGTCCGCGTGCTTTCAAAAGAGGAAACCGACGAGATTGTTAAGGAACTGAAAATTCAGGAAGCCGTTGAAGAAGAAATCCGGCAGGAAAAACTTGCCGCCGCCAAAGAAGCGAACGGACAGGCGGAGCAGAAAAAAGAATCAGAAAGCAAGGACGGATTTTCAAACGTGGATTTGAGCGAGTTCGCCTGATTTCAGGACCGCGTTCAGACCGAACCGAATTGCCGCGGCTTTTCATAAAACCTCTTTTCAGAAGATTTTATTTCAGATTTCAATTGAAGAACATTCTTGTCATTTCGACATCTTTTTTGAACTGCTCATCAATTACAGGCGGATGCTCGTTGAAATACAGAATCTGCTTTAACTCTTCGCCAGTCTGAACTCCCCAAAGCGGAATAACATTCTCAAACTGATGAAGAAAACCGAACGCGAGCGGAATATTGTCAACAACGCCGCCGCACAAAGGCTGCATCGCGATAAAGCCGATGTCGTTTTCCTCGCAGAGCTTTACAAGCGCGATTGTCTCGTCGCCGGAAATCATGCTGAACGGAAACTGGATTGTGTCGTAAAGTCCGGAACGAACCGCTTTTTCCGCGACATCAAGCTCCTGGGTCGCAAGTCCGACCGCTTTGATTTTTCCGTCAGACTTGAGGTTCTGCAAAGAACTGAAGATTCCGTCAAGTCCGTCTTTCTCAGGAACAAACGAATCGGTTTCGTACTGGAACAAGTCGATTGTATCCGTGTGCATTATGTTAAGGCTTTCCTCAAAATCGCTTAGAACTTCCGCAGAACTCTGAGCCGAAGTTTTAGTCGCAAGCATGACATTGTTCCGGATATCGCCGATCGCATCGCCCAAAAGCTTTTCACATTCGGGAGTTTTCCTTGAAGTGTCAAAAAAATTGATCCCTTTGTCGTAAGCGCCGCGGACAAGTTTGTAAACCTGCGTCTCATCTCCGGCTTTTGCAAGGCTTGTCGCTCCCATCGCCACGCGCGAAATCATCAAGTTAGATTTTCCTAAACGAACGTATTCCACTCTGAAATTACCTCTTAATAATGCAATGCATAATTAATAATTTATAATTAATAATTCATAATGCTGAATGCATAATTTGGGTGGGGAAAGCCTTCCCCTCGGCTCAAACTTCGTTTTCGCCTTCCCCTTCTAGCGGGGACACCCCGCAACGCCCCGTAAGCACAAACTCCCAATTATCAATTATGCATTATAAATTATTAATTCTTCTTTACGACTGGTTTGTATT
>CAZSHF010000081.1:0-10020 GCA_964606655.1 uncultured Treponema sp. | reverse complement strand
ATTGTCAAGAAGAAGCTCGATGTTCAGTCCGTCTACAAAAGTCAGCTCAAGGTTTGTGAGCATCAGGATTATTTCAGGATAATCGACTCCCGAATTCTCAATCAGTTCAGAAAGCCTGTAGCGAAGAAGAAAAAGCTTGTCGCGGTTCAAGCCTTGGGCGATTTCTATGAATATTATGTTCGCGTTTCTGTGAAGCTCAAGGACGCAGGAAGTCGGGTCAAGAGAGAAAGGCTGCTTCAGGTAATGGCCGACTGAATCAAAGAAAAAGTCGAATTTAATCGGTTTCACAAAGTATTTTGAAAGCCCGAGCTTCGCGTAAAGCGCGATAACTGTCTTGTCGACCTGCGGGCCTGTCGCGATGATAGGAATCCGGGACGCGTTCGGGTCGCTTTTCACTTTTCCCAGAAAATCAAGGAACACATCGCCCGGCTCGTCTTCGTCAATATCGACTATAACCAGATCAGGAAACACGGAAATCATTTTTGGAATCGCGTCAAGCTTGTCCTTGATGAAAGAAACTTCAATTTTTTCCGAAGAAAACTTGTCTTTAAGAAATTCTGCAAAAATCGTAGATGCGTCAACAATCAGTACGTTTTTCATATTCTCAATTGTATACTACAGAGTGCAATTTTTCCACTGGTTATTTTTTTAATAGGAATTATGAATTAGGAAATAGGAATGAGGAATTATGAATCTGCGGGAGTTTTTTCCGTCTTGTCCGCATTTTTTGCAGATTTTCCGTTTCCGCGAAAATCCGTTTTTGATTCACGCGGCGCGCGTTACGATGAAGTCATTGACGGTTGCTTTGCAACCTCAACGCGCAAGCGGTCTAAAAATCCGTTTTTCGTTCCGCTTCAACAATTTTATTGTTCGTGTAATAAAGCCGGCTTTGTCTGCGTGCATTTTTATTCTCTGCAAAGAAAATCGGCATTTGGATTATTATATTCATAGGCATTTTATTTGCGTGTGGAAAATCTTTTGCGAATCCTATAGAATCTGAATCCATGAAAAATCCGAATCCAGAGAAAACCAGGAAAACTGACAAAACCGATAAAGGCGACAAAACCAGGGAAACTGACAGAACATATAAAATCAGGAAAAACTGCAAAGCCGGAAAAATCCGTGTCCTGAAAACACTTTCCGTTCTTGCAGGCGCTTTCGCCCTTTTTTTCATTTCCTTGAGCGTTTTCAGGACAGTCAGGTTTTTCCGTCCGCGTGAGCTTTCTTCCGAAGAAAAAAATATCTACAGAAACGGAATAAACGAATATCTCGACAGGGAATATGAAATCAGGAACAAGATTTTAAAGCCTCTTCCGTACAGCACAAAGCCTTTTTCGCTTGATGTCCGCGCGGAATCGGCAATCTGCATCGATGTCCTGAACGGAAACATCGTCTACGAGAAAAACTCAGATGAAGTGATTCCGCCTGCCTCGATGACAAAGCTTTTTCTTATGTACGTTGTGTTTGACGAGATTGAAAAAGGGAACGCGAGCCTTGACGATATTGTTCCTCTTGGCCCGGAATCCTGGGCTTCAAATATGCCGCCTCATTCTTCTCTTATGTTCCTTGGGAAAAACCAGGTTGTCACTCTGGATGAGCTTCTGACAGGTCTTGCGGTCTGTTCAGGAAACGACGCTTCCTACGCTGTCGCATATTATCTTTCTGGCGGAATGGAAGAATTCATCGAGAAAATGAATCTTGTCGCTTCAGGCTTGAATTTGGTGAACACGCGTTTTGTTGAAAGCTCAGGCTACAGCGAGAAAAACACGACGACCGCAAGGGAAATGGCTTTGTTCTGCCGGGAATATCTAAGGCGTTTTCCGCGCGCGTTGAAATATCATTCGGCTTTAAGCTTTTCTTATCCGAAAGAAAAGAACCTTGCGCCTGAAGACAGAGGAAAGCCGCGTTCTCAGGATTTCTCTGAAGGAATCCCGGACAATATCACAATGCAGATAACGCAGAACAACACAAATCCTCTTCTTCCTCTTTTAAAAGGCTGCGACGGGCTTAAGACAGGCTACATCGACGAAAGCGGATACAATCTCGCTCTGACGTGCAGAAGAGACGGGATTCGTTTTCTTTCTGTCACAATGAAAGGGAAGGGAAGCACGACTTCGGAAGGCCAGCAGGGAAGAGTCCATGACGGGACTGAAATAATGGAATGGGCGTTCAGGACTTTCCGCGAGTACAAGAATCCTCTTGTCCTGCGTTCTTATTCGATTCCTGTTTTAAACGCTGAATATTCCAGGATAAATCTGGTTCCGGCCTATGTTCCCGAATGTATTCTGGTTCCTTCCTCGCTTGCGGAAAATCCAGGACGCGCGGAGGAAGAGGTTTCTGTCGATGTGGAATTTCCTGATTTCATAAAAGGAAATGTCGCGCGCGGCGAAGTCTACGGAAAAATCAGGTATTCAATCGGCGGAATTTTGCTTGAGGAAGTTCCTCTTGTCGCCGAGCGTGACCTTGAAAAATCGTGCTGGCTTTTTTCTGCGGCTGATTTTGCCGCGGAAATCATTTACAGGTCGAGGACATGACGATATTAGGAATGTCCGGTTTTGTCTCTCTTCTGAAAAGATATTTAAGAGGATGGATGTCGAACGCGTTTGAAGCCCAGCCTCCGACAGAGTTCAGGTCGATTATGTTGAAGCTTACAGGATGCTGGACAGGAATAATCTCCGCGTCGTCCAGCAGAATCTGTTCCGCCCTTGAAAGAAGCTTTGAATGGTTTTCATCGGTGTGAAGGCTCGCTTCGTTTAAAAGCCTGTCGAACTCCTGGTTCTTCCAGCCGGTCACATTTAAAGTCGAGTCGCTTCTGAAAAGCTCAAGGAATGCGAGCGGATCTGCAAAGTCTCCGATCCATGTGTACGAGAAAAGGTCAGCGTCAGTCCTTGAGATGCTTTCAAGATATTCGCCTGAAGGAATTTCAACTGTTTCAAGCTCGACACCAAGAGGAATCCAGGCTTCCTTAAGAATCTCTGCCTGCTTTTTAAGATATTCGCTTTCTGTCACAGCGAACCTGATTTTTATTTTTTCGTCCGGCGGAATGCCGTTCTCTTTCCTGAATTCTTCAATCAGGTTTTCCGCTTCTTTTGAATCTGTGTAAACATATCCCTGGACCTGAGGATAAGAGGCGAGCGGATAGACAAGGCTTGTCGCCTTCACAAAAACATCTTCCCTGAGCTTGTCCCACGGGACCGCCTCGAGCAAAGCCGCCCTGATTTCCTTTCTCGAGAAAAGGCTTTCCCTTCCGTCTTCTGCGTTCCGGTTTTTAAAGAAAATGTATTCTGTCGCGAACTGCGCGTTCAGCTGCGTCACGTTTTTTCTTATGATTTTTGAAAGGTCGGCAGAGCCTGAAATCCAGTCGGCAAGCCCTGTGTTGAAAAGGTATGAGTTTTCCTCAAGGTTTGATGAAACCAGAAAACTTATCCTTTCAAGCGGAGTGTTGTTTTTGTCCCAGTAGTTCTCGTTCTTTGAAAGGATAATCATTCCTTCTTTTTTTTCTTCAAGCGTGAAAGGCCCGGAAAAGACATTTTCCTCTTCAGGAACAATCGAGAACGACGGCATGCAGAGAATTTTCGGAAGATGGCTTGCAGGGTTTTTAAGATGGACTGAAACTGTGTTTTCGCTTGCGGCGTATATTCCGACATCTTCGGCGCTTCCTTTTCCTGTCCTGAATTCCTCCGCTCCTTTTATTATGTCAAAGAACGAGGAGAAGGGCGCGTTCTCGTTTTTCAAAAGCCTGAGCCATGAATTCCGGATTTCCTCGGAAGTGATTTTCCGTCCGTCGCTGAATTTAAGGCCGTCGCGGAGAATGAAAGTCCAGCGTCTGTTGTCCCGCGCGATCCTGTATTCTTTTGCCGCCGCGTATTCGGGATTCAAGGTTACAGGATTGTAAGAGAAAAGACCCTCGTAAAGCCCTGTAAGAATCTGGGCTTCCGCGCTGTACGCCGAGGTGTGCGGGTTCAGGTCAAAATTGTGCTCGCTCACAACGACAGTGAGATTGTTCTGGCTTGCGCTTTTCTGGTTTCCGCTTGAATCAGAAAGGCTCTCTTCATTTTGAAAAGCGTTCTGGGGAAAAACATTCAGAGGGAAAAACAGCGGGAAAAAAAACGCGATGAACAGCGGAAAAATTGTCTTTGCTTTCTGTCCGGCTTTGCCGCAGCGTTCGGTTTTACTCATCGTCGCTTATTCCCATTTTTCTCATCTGTTCTCTTTCCTCGATGTATGCCACATATTCCGAGCGCTTTGTGTTCGCCTTGACAAGAATGTTTTTCACGCTCACAAGGTCGATTTTCAGCCCTTTGATTCTTGAGCGGTCCTGTGCGGCGCAGTTTGTCTTGAAATATTCGTCAATCGCTCCAAGAAGAACATTTGTCTCGCTGTTGTCTGAAATCTGTTTGTTCACGAACTGGAGAATCTGCTCTTCCGACGAGGATTCGATTCTCTTGTGCTCAGCGCTCGCGGAATTTCCTATCACAGACATGAAATTCGATTTGCGCTCAAGGTTGCTTATGAACACGTTTATGTCTATGTCGCGCGCCTGTTTTGTCTGTTTCTGCTGGTCGACTATCACAATCCTGAAAATCACAGGCGGCTCTTTTATGTTGAAGGCTTTCCTGATTTTTTTCATCAGCTTTTTGAACACAGTTGTCTTTGATTTTTCAAGAATCCTGTTGTTCTCGTTCAGTTTTTCCGCGATTGAAGAATATTCCGGCGAAAGAAGGGAAAGCGTCCTGATTGTTTCCATAAGGAACGCCTTTGTGTCTACTGTCTCTTTTTTCGTTTTGACTTCCGGAGTTTTCACTTCAAGGGAAAAAAGCGCTTTCGCCTGGAATTCATCTTTTTTTGCGGAGAAATCCTCGTCGCTTATCTCCTGGATAAGCTCGCTGTAGTAAGGAGTTTTTCCAAGGCTCTGCGCGAATACCCTTTTTATTTCAGCGATTTCTTCTGTTCCGTCTTGCGCCTTGCTCCAGTCAAAGCTCGGGTTTCCCAGGACTTTTGTGCGGACTGTGAGCTTGTATTCTTCCCTTTTGAATTCGGAAAGCTCTTTGAGAATTCTTGTTATTTCAGTACAGGCTTTTCCGCTTTTTGCGATTGAATCTGTAATCATGCTCTGAGAAAGGACAGGAAGATTCCGCCTGACTTCGCTAATCAGAGCGGCGAGCGCTTTTGTGTTTGTCTTTGAGCTGTTTACGGACATATTCGCCCACTGGAAAGCGTTGTTCAGCTCGTTCAGTTTTTTTATTGTGGAAAGCGAAATGCTGTCGGAAGCGAATTTGAAGTAAGTGCAGAGATAATCGAGCATGCTTTCGTAGTCGGAAAGACGCGCTCCTAAAATCACAGAAGTGTCGCTTTCTGAAAAAGTCGAGTCGTCAGGAATCTCGATGCTTGTGATTTTTTTCTCGAGCTTGTAAGGGTCGGGAGTTATCGCTGACCTTTTAAGAAGAAGGTCGTAGATGTTCCTTACGCAAGTGTGGAGAAGCCTGTAATTTTCCAGAAGTTCCGGAAGCTCCGCTGTGTCGAACCATTCTGCCTTTTTTTCAACCGCAGTTCTCAGCGCCGCTGTAAATTCTACTCTTTCGCTCATATTCACCTTATCGGCATAAGTTTAGCAAATGTTGAGAGGTTTTTTGATTCCGCGATTCATTCGCTTTGGTTCCTTGAAACTGTACACCGAAGAAAACTTCAGTTTTCGAGGATGTGCAGTTCAGTCCGCAAGGCGGACAGATTCAATAAGGCAGTTTTTGAAAAACTGCAAGTTAAAGTCATCACGATATTTAAGTGATGACTTTAAACGTTCATTTTCCTGCAAGGATTTTCAAGGAGGCGATTTCTTCGAGGATTTTCCAGAATACTTTTCCGCTTTCCCCTGTAAGTGTCGCCGCCTTGTCTTTTTCAGAATTTATGATGCGCCATGTCTCAGGAATCATCGTCATGAGTTTTTCCGTTTCTTCAGGAGAGCCGGATTTCCTGTTCACGACGAATTCTTCAAGGCTCGGATTTTCCGCAAGGCTCATGAGATATGAAGACGCTTCTTCCTTGGGAAGCATTGTTATAAGGACAGCAGGAATTCCCGACGCGATGAATCCCGCGTTGTCGCTCCATGGAACCGGAAGACTGACATATTTTCCGCCTGTAGCGTTTTCAAGCGATTTCCTTGCCCTTTCATAAAGAGCGGTGAAATTCTTTCTGAAGATGTCTGTCGCTTTTTTCAAGGCGGGCTCTTTCTGAAGGACAGGGATTGTTCCGCGTCCCATGCAGTCGAACACATAAACATCGTCTTCTGTGATTCCGAGCCTTCTGAAAGCTCCTGCAAGGTCTAACGCGCCCTGGTTTTCTATTGAAAACTCTTCTCCGTCCGTGAAAATCATTCTTATATTGTGCTGGACCTTTCTTCTGTTCAGAAAAACCGCCCACTTCATCATCTCGAAGACTGAAAAACTGTTGTCGTTCGCGCCTTCTGTTCCCGGAATCCTGTCGTAGTGCGCTATTAATGTCTTTATCCTGAAATATCCTGAGTACTGGCTTTTGTCAAAGTTTATGTGGATATGCTTTTTTCCGTTCATGTTTATGACAGTTGTCTCAACGCCTCTTTTTTCAAGATAATCTGTTATGAATGAGGTTCTGTCCGAATTCTGTTCAAGAAACTTAAGAAAATCTGAACAGTCGGAAAACTGGTTCTTTTCTTCCGGATTGAATGAATTGAATGAATCGTTCGGGTTTTTCATAGCCGCCTCTTGTTTTCCGCTTTATCTTCCGCTGTCCTCGGAATAAATTTTAAGCTTCGGGTCCGGGACAAGATATTTTTCCGCGACAGAAATTATTTTCTCTTTCTCCGCGTTTAAAATTATTGTGTAGTCGTCAAGATACTGGAACGGATTTTCGTTTCCGTTTCTGACAAGGATTGCGGTTCCCCGGTTTTCGCCTGTTCCTTTAAGAGCGTTCATAATCCAGCTTTCTTTTATTTTCCGTATTTCGTTTCTTCCTGTCTCTTCTGCATTGTCTGTTTCTTTCGTGCCGTTTGCGTTGTTTGTATAGTTTTCGTCGTTTCCAGGGCTTTCTTTTGATTCCGATAATTCCGAAAGAAACTCGTTTACTGACTTTCTGAAAATTCTTTCTGTCTCGCCCTGGCTTTTTGCCTTTACGAAAGTGAAAGAGGCGGCGGGAATCTCTTCTGTTCTTTTGAAAAGCCTAACTTCCGAAGCGGCTTCTGTTCCGCTTTCTGATTTTTCAAGGGCGATTTTCTCTTCAAGGAATTCCCTGAACCTGAACATTATCGCGTCGTATATTATTTCCTCTTCTCTTGAAGCCGGATTCAAATATCCGCAAGGCAAAGGAGACTCAAGCCAGAACTGCGCAGGGTCTGAAAATTCTGTTGTCGGGACAAGGACCGCTGGCATAGGTCCTGCGTCCTCTGCTTTTATGTCTGTCGTGAAAGTGTGCCTTATTTTGGCGCGGACAGTCTGTTTTTCAGGAAAATCTATCTTTTCAAGGCTTTCAGGCCTGATTCCGTCTTTCTGCGGAGAAAGGAGGCCGAGCGTGTTTTTCAAAGGTTCTAAAAGATATTCCCAGTCGATGTTTCCTACAATCACGATGCTGTAAAGGTTCGAGTCAAGAAGCGAAGGATAGGCGGAAGCGATTTCCCTGTATTCAGTGTTTTCAAGGACATCGCTTTCCGTGTCGAACACATCTCTTATGACTCCTTTTGTGAAAAGCCAGCGCATCGCCCTGTATGTCATCTGGTTTTCCGCGCCCGCGTTGTAAAGCCGTTTCTGCGTTCTGACCGAATATACGTAGCTGTCAGCCTCGTAGGGAAGAATCTCCCCGAAGATAAGCGCGTTCGAGATGCAGGAAAGAGAGATTCCCGCGTCCTCTTTGGCGCATTCCAGAGTGACCGCTGTGTAGGAATTGAATGTCTCGCTCAGGATTTCCGGCTCGCTTTCAAGTATGTTTTCCGCCCTGTATCTTGAAATCTCTTTCTGGATATTGTTCGCGAACGCCCGGGTTATCACTTTCTCAAATCCAGGATTTTCTTTGAAGGAGAATTTCCCGAGTTTAAGTGAAAGCATAATCAAAATGTTTCCTGTCGTTTCTGTCCGCTTTACTGTGACAGGAATTCCGTTTTCAAGCCGGATTTGTTTTATGGAAGAACGGTTTTCTTCGATGAAATGATTTGTAAGGATTTTTTCTTCCGCGGCGGCTTCAGAATGGTTTCCAGGAATGTTTTTTCCGTCCGCTGTGTTTCCGTTCTCTGCATTTTTGTTTTCCGAATTTTTGTTCCGATTTCCGTTTTCCGTATTTCCGGCTCTGTCTTTGTGAAAGGGCAGAAGCGAACTGAATCCGTCCGTCTTATTTTCGTTTTTGTTCTCTTTGTTCGTTTCCAGGTTTTCAAGATTTTTTGAAAGCTCGTCTGAAAACCAGGAGGCGTTTTTTGAGTCGACATAAACGTATTTTTCTTTGTCGAAGGCTTTTTTGTTTTTGCGGTAGGTTTTTGTGTTCAGAAGGACAAAGACAAAAGGCTCTTCGTTCCGGCAGATTTTTTTTATCTCGTCTGTGTCAAGGTTGTGGACAAGTTTTTCTTTTGAAAGAAGCCGTCCGGCGACGCTCAGGCTTTTTTCGCTTTCATCTGAAAAATCCTCGACAGCGCGGAACTGCGAAAGATAATCCATAAAGACTTTCGAGTTTCCGGAAATCCGGGCGAAGTTTTCAGAAATCTTTTTTTTCGCCGGGATAAATTCATCGTCGCCTGTTCCTGAAATTCCTTCCTTCATTTTCGAGACGAAAAGCTCCGCCTGCTCGGCAAGGCTCACTTTTTTGTTAAAAGGCTCTTCCATAAGCGCCTGGATTATAAGGCGCGACGAGCCGTTTTTGTGCGCCGCCTCCGCGTTTATGAAGTCCGCTTCGCGCAAAGAAAGGTTTCTCTGCTTTAAAAGCATTTTTTTCATGGAAGACTTGTTTTCAGAGAACGCTGTTCCCGCAAGATCCGCCTGCGACATATTCAGAGAGGCGAACTGGATTACAATCTGCGTAAGGCTTTCAGAAAATTCGGGGCTGCACAGAACGAACTTTCTCTGTTTTCCGCCGGCTTTTGCTGGCTCGGCTTTTAAAGAACGGAACGAGGGCTTTACATTTCCGAAAATGTTTCTGCACGATTCGAGCGCGTCCTCTTTTTTCACGCAGCCTGAAATGAAAATCGATGTGTTTTCCGTCGTGTACCAGTATTCCGCGATGTTTTTCAGGACAGAACGGACTTCGTCGTTTGTCTTTCCTGTAAAAAGCGAAGGATAAATCCCTGAGTCCTGTTTCCAAGGCGCGGATGAGAAAACCCTTGAGTCAATCGCGCTGTTCAGAAAAGATGCGGGAGTTCCTGAAAAGGCTAGAACCTCGTTTTTCATTTCGGAATATTCTTTTTCTATCGCTGAATCAGAAAAATAAGGCGAAAACGCGCGCTTTTTTAGCTCCAGAAGCGTTTCCTCAAACTGTGAAGGAGAAACTGAGATTCTGTATCTTGATGCGTCCGCGCTGCATTCCGACAAAAGGTTTTTCAGCGTGTCGTTTCCGTTTTCTCCGTATCTGAAAAGACGCGAGTAAAGCGTGAAAAATCCTGTGTTCTCTTTTGACTGCGCGCTGATTCCTGCCCTGACTTGGAGCTCAATGTTTATCCTGGCGGAGGAAAAATCCTCAAGGACAAAGATTTCGGTTCCGTTTTCAAGCGTGTATTCAGCGTAGTTCCGGCTGTTTATTATTTCCGCGCTTCTGCTTTCTGCGGAGAGCATGGCGGACAGCGAGCAGAAAACCAGAATTCTCTTCAGTTTGTTTTTCATCAGCGGAAATTATATCAAGTTTTTTCTGTTTTGTATTCCGCCGTTTTTGAAACATAGCTTCCGCATTATAATTTTTTATAAAAAATTTGGTGTTTGGGAGCGGAGCGTTAGTGGCAAAAACATTCTAGTTTGCTGCCGCGAGAGCGGCAACGTATATAGTTCCAAGGCAAACTAGCATGTAGCTGTGCAGGTTGAA
>CAZSHF010000080.1:0-10365 GCA_964606655.1 uncultured Treponema sp. | reverse complement strand
TCGTGTCATTTATAGCGTATAATCATTTCATTTATAGTCTATAATCAATTCAAAGATATACTTATCAAGATTCCAAGCGGTGCAAACCACAGATTTTGACGGGGAAAACACATATTTTTTCCACAAAAATGTCACATTTTCAATCCATTCAATCCAAATATAAAAAATATGACTATACAGCGTAGACAGACACACAAGGAGATTTTGTATGAATTTCGAGATTTTTCTAAAGAAAAAGGATTATTCTGCCAAGGAAATAGAGGAGATATTTTATTTTTTCAGGCAAAAGAATCAGCCGTTGCCGGTAAAACTTGCGGCGGAATATCTTCTGCTAGAGGACCGACCTAAAAAACACAGCAGGAGAAGCGCAAGAATGATGAAGGCTCAAGAGATGTTCAGGGATATTGAAAGAAAATGTCCGAAAATGAAAAGGGCAGAGAAAGTCAAAATTATTGCCAGTAAAATGAATGTAAAAAATGACTGTATTTATGTGTATTTGCGGGAGATGAATTTATGATTCAACATTAAAAGAAAAATTGATATTGTTTGCATAAATCCATACTGCAAAGCATAAAAAATCCGCCTGTTAAGAACGACAATTCCTAATGGCGGACGGCGATAAAGCCAACAGACAAAGATTCGTACCCTTCATCTGTTGGGATTATCGTCAAAAAGTAACTCAAGAAAAATATTGCCGTCGGCATTTCTTGAGTAAGATTTAATTTTTGGAGGTATTCCAAAATGAAAAGTTATAGCGGGCTCTTTAGAGACACTTGTGGAGCAAAACATTTTATAGGAAGTACAACATCTGCAACCGCAGTTAAGATGAGTGGAATTATTGTATCGTTACCGATAGGTATTTATGATACGGGCATAAAAATCCATAAACAGAATGAGCATATTCCTGATACAAAAGAATTTAAATCAGGAAAAAGCGAAATTCATATTTCACTGACTGAATTGCAAAGCTTGGTCAATTCAAAAGCAGGAACTGGTGCAGTAATTTCAAAAACTACAAAAGAACGTGTAGATTTTGGAAAGATAATTGGAAATTGGGTAGATGTTAAAACAGGAAAATCTATTCCAACAACAAAAGGTATTATTATTTATTCAAACTCAGGGACTCATGTAGTTCCAGCAAGGCCATAGGAGGTAAAAAAATGCTTAATCAGAACGAAAAAGGCAATTTTGAAAAACTTTATAGTTATCTTCATGAACATGATAATAGATACTATAAGTTAGTCTTTGCAGATGGCAGGGTTTTCAATGCGAAATATGATACAGATTATGACTCTGATAATGGACTTGAAAGTGATGATAAAAACTACGAAGAGTTCATTATGATTGTTTTTGAGAATCTTGATACAAAGGAATTATTTGAATTTCATTATGCTGATATGCCAATAGAAGTGTATCAAGAAGAAAAAAGAATAATTTGATGTTGCAGTCGGTAATCCGATTGTATAATATCAAAAAAAATCCGCCTGTTAAGAACGACAATTCCTAATGGCGGACGGCGATAAAGCCAACAGATAAAGATTCGTACCCTTCATCTGTTGGGATTATCGTCAAAAAAGATAAAAAGCTCAAGACAGTTTTTGCTGGTTAGCAAGAAGTTTGAGTATAAATCAATTTTGAGGTATCTCTTATGAAAGAAATTAATAATCATGGTAACAGAAAAAGTTTAAAAGACATTTGGTGGAATGCTTTTATGGTAGAAGGTGCAGAATTTTCAAAAAATGATATTCCTTTCTGCCCGACCACTGCAAAAGAAAAGCCAAAGACAATGATAACGTATGCTGAAGCAAAAGAACTTTTTAGCAAACAGAAAAAACTTAAAAACAAAAATTTCTTTGCGGACGCTTTCATCTGCTTTTACCTTGACGATTATAAATTTGATGGTTTAGATGGAATCTGGTTTAACCCAGACAAAGCCTTGGAAATAATAAATCACTTTGCAGGAATCATTACGCCAGATTTTAGCACATATCTTGATTTTCCTGAGCCGCTTTTAAAATGGAACACTTACAGAATTAGAGCGTTCGGTTACTGGTGTGCAAAAAATGGAGTGCAAGTCATAAACAATGTCCGCTGGGGATTTGAAGATTCATTTGAATACTGTTGTGACGGCATTCCTAAAAACAGCATCATCTGTATTGGAAGCGTGGCAAGCGAACTAAAAAAACTGAATGGACAAGAGAATTTCTCAAAATATTTTTTCAAGATGATAGAAATTCTTGAGCCAAAAACTGTGCTTGTATATGGCGGAGCAAAATACAGATTTTTTTATATGCTTAAAATGATGAATATAGAAGTTGTTGTTTATCCAAGCAGGAGAAACAGAAAAAATCTTGACGTAAAAGCAAGATTAGAAAATAAAAATAATCCACAAGGAGAATATACTAAACTATGAAAAGCAAAGTTTTAGTCCTTGCGTCTTTAGCCGGTGATGCAAGGATATAAAAAGCCGTTCTCTGTTGGCGCAGAAAACGGCTTATCAAAGTGCGTGAACACTTACATTCGTCGAATAAAAGGTATCACGCAAGACCGCCGGGGTCAAGTAATTTTTTTATTTGGGAATTTAATTATGAAAAACGAATTGCTTACCGATGAAAGCCTAGATACCGGGCTTAACTTAAAATTGCGTAAAAACACGCTCTTAAAAGATGGTTCGCTTGTTGCGAGTGTTTCAAACAAGACTGCAACAGTGAAAAGCACGCTTACTTCCATAAAAAATGATGGAACAATAACAGACACTTCGCTAATGCTTCATCATCTTGAAGTTTATCAGGCAAAACTTATTCAGCTTTTAGGACAAGGCTATGCGGTTAAACTTTTGGATTTGGGAGTTTTACGAATAAAGCACAAAGGAAAAGTTCAAAACGCTTCAGATGCGCAAAGCATTTCTGATTTCACATTGGGATTTATTCCGTCGAAAACTGCGCTGGAATCTGTAAAAGAGCTTTCCGTATACTCGATTATGCAGATTGACAATTCGCCTGTCATAGAAACTGTTGCAGATATTTCAAGGAAGGAGCAGGACGGATTTGTAAGCGCAAGCCAACCAGTAAAACTTACAGGAACAAAACTAAAGCTTGGAAATGAAAGCGGAAAAATTTATTTTGTGCCTCAAGTTGATTCCGATGGGATAATGCAGAATTCAACAGACAAGCAGACTTGGATAGAAGTTGGCTATTCAAAAGTGTTCCGTGACAAGCCTTCTGAACTGAATTTCTTTGCGCCGTCTAATCTTACTTCTGAAACTAAGTACAGAATCAGAATAGAAACTTTCTATTTAGGCGGCAATGCTGTTAGATCGGAGGCCCTAGTAGGCGAAAGCGAAATTGTTCAGTTGAAAGAATAAATTTTAATGTCCTTGCAAAATATAAAACTTGTTTGCAAGGACGCCCGATTCTTCATTCATCAATAATTGACAACGCAAGCCAAAACGACAAAGAAAAGCTTTACGATGAAGTAAAAGCAAAAACCGAGGAAATTACACATTCACGCGAATAATTAAATAGTCTAAATTTCCAAATGTCGACTTTTATGAATAAAATAGCTCAAATGTCTACTTTCATTGCAGGTGCATTGCAGTTTTTGACATCGTTCTGCGAAATATAAGTGAAGGGATTTTGAAAAAACTATGAAATTTTTTCAGAAAGGCTGCTTGGGCGGAATTGTCTCACATCAGTTTTTGAACCTTTGAATTTCTGCAAATCTTTATTACAATGTTTTCATAAAAAATTCTGCCTTTCAGCATAGTTTTCTTTCTGCTCCAGAAATCTGTTTCTCTGGAAATTTTTCGGATTTTCACAATCTCTTTGTCGCTTTAGGATAAAGCGACAAAACAAAACTCTTGCGTAAAACGCAGATTAGAAAACAGGAGAAAAAATGAAATTTTCAATGGACGATTTTATCGAGCTGGATTTGAACGGACTTCTCGAAGTTAACGGTGGCGGTTCCTGCAGCAGAGGAAGCGGAGGCGGATGCTCGAGTGGCGGCTCGCCATCTGGCGGTCCTGGCTCTTCATCTGGCGGAGGAGGATGCAGTTCGGCAGGCGGCGGATGCAGCGCTCCTCGTTATGGAGGCGGAAAATGCAGTTCCACGGGCATTCCTTCAGTTCCAAAAGGAAACGGAAACTGCAGCGTGAACAATCCTTTGAAAAACCAGTCCAACTACAACGAAGATTATGAAACTGCAAAAAAACAGATTGAACAGGCTGAAAAAAATTATGAAAAATTGACTATAAGCATTAATGACAACAAGGACAAGAAATATGTCTGCGATTACAAACCTGAATCCGATTACCGATGTGACAACTGGGTTCAGGAAGTTCTGTCTGACGCCGGATTTGACTACAACAATTTTTACGCCGGCGATGCAAAAAAATACACAGTAGAAAACCATATTTCGGATTTAAAGGAAAGCGGGCGCGACTACACAACTGAAACTCCCACTGAAAAAGGCGTGTATGTCGTAATGATGAACGATGGTCATAAATACACAAAAGATGACGGCACAACCGGAACACTCGCCGCGCACACAGGAATTTTGGTTGTCACAGACGGAAACAAAGGTTCTTATTTCATAGACAATTCTTCTGGAAATAAAAACAAAGGAGTCGATTATACTTATGGAATCTCCGAAACAAACAGCACATCCCAGGCAGTAATGGCTAAATTCGGCTACGACTCATTTTACTATCAAAAAGCAAATTAACTATTTATATCAAGGAAAACAAAATGAAAACATTTAGATTTTTTTTATCGGGATTCGGTCTTTTACTTCTTTCTTTAAATCTTTCTGCCGAAAACCTTCATGTTTTTAAGCATGAAAACAAATTCGGCTACTTTGATGATAATCTGGAAATCCGTATAGAACCGGTTTATGACGATGCATCTGATTTCAATGATGGGTACGCAATTGTAAAATACAGCTATGAAACCGACAAAAAATATAGAAGAAGCGTGTATAATATAATTAATGAGAAAAATGGAGTTGAATCCGCAGATTCAATAACCAGCCATAGATTTTATTATCTTGGGCAGAATTTTTATTATTGCGACGAGCCTTTTCATCAATATTTATTCAATGCCAAAACAAAAGCCCGGCATAATGTTTTTGGAAGTTTCTACGGCTCTTACGACTGTTTCGACTGGGATTATCTAGGAAATGATTCTCATCTGATTGATAAAAATGGAAACACAATCGAAGTGCCAGGCGAGTGGCGTAAAATTTACGACCAGGCATTCGGAGCCGGTTATGCAGTGACCAAGGATTTCAAGATGAAAATCATCGACAAAAACGGAAGAACAATACTTGAAAACATCTATGACTGCGCGGAGGTTTTTTCCGAAGGTCTTATGGCTGTCCAGACAAAAAGCAGAAGCGGCTACATAAACACAAAAGGCGAATTTGTAATCGACTGTGATTTTGTTCCGTTCTTCGCTGAGTTCAATCCGCCGCTCTTGAATTATCCGTTCAAGGAAGGCGTGGCTGTTCCTCAGGTGAAACGTGGAGTCTACAAGATTATTGACAGAAATGGAAAAGAGATTCTCGGCGAGACAAAACTGGTGTCCGCCTCGTTCTGTTCGGATGGCTATATTCTTGCCCGCCATGCGTCGAGCCTTAAATTCGGATATTTTGACAAGACAGGAAAAGTTGCGGTTCCGTTCGTGCTTGATAATGCGGAGAATTTCAAGAACGGATTTGCGATTGCGGTTCTGGACGGAAAAGACATTGTAATCAGCGGCGCGGAAAGAAAATATTTTTTCACGCAGGATTTGATGTCCGGAAGCAGACCTGACTTTAAAAATTTCTGAAACAAAAAACACACATTTTCACTTCAGTTTTTGACACATCGTCATTAAATAATTTGCAGAAAAAGTGCGTCCGTCAAAACTGGCGACCGCACTTTTCTCAACTTTCGCCGTTTTGCATTTTGCCTTTCCGCTCTAGCAATTTTTTTTTAAAAGAGTTACATTCTCTTCATCAAAAAGACAGTTCGAAGTCCTTCCTGTCGTTAAATAAAACCAGGTCAATTCAAATTGTCGACTTGTTGATGACGAAGTTATCGAACAAGTCTATTTTTGCTGAAACAAAATCTGTAAAAAGCCGCTTATTGTGTTCGCATTGATTTTTGTTTTTTTCAAATGAAGCTTTCTTCTTGATTTTTATGAAATAGTTCAGGAGATTTCAAAATGAACGAATTATTTTTAATTATTTCGCTTCTTTTGTCGTTCAGCGCGACAATCGTTTTTCTAAAACTGTTCGGAAAAGGCGGACTTTTCGCCTGGATTGGAATTTCCGCGATTTTTGCGAACATCGAAGTCACAATCTTGGTTCACGCTTTTGGAATGGATCAGACGCTTGGAAACACGCTTTTCGCTTCAAGTTTTTTGGCGACCGACATTCTTTCAGAAATCTACGGAAAAAAAGAAGCCGACCACGGAGTAAAAGTCGGAATCCTCACAAGCGTTTTTTTCATCGTTTTTTCGTTCTTGTGGACGCATTATATTCCTGCCGAAAGCGACTGGGCAACTCCGTTTATCAAGCCGCTTTTTTCAAACACACCGCGAATTCTGATTTCAAGCCTTGTCGCTTATGCGATTTCCGAAACAATCGATGTCTGGCTTTATCACAAATGGTGGGACTTGACCGAAAAGAAAACCGGCGACCACAAAAAAATGCTCTGGTTCAGGAACAATTTTTCAACTTTAATCAGCCAGCTTGTGAACATAATAATTTTTAACTTCGGCGCGTTTTTAGGCGTTTACCAAATGGAAGAACTTTTAAAAATCACGCTTTCCTGCTATGTGATTTACATCGCGACAAGCCTGCTAGACACGCCGTTCGTTTATCTTGCAAGAAAATTCTGCGCAAAAAATCCGGACACAACAACAATTGAGAATTGACAGTTTT
This sequence comes from uncultured Treponema sp., assembly GCA_964606655.1. Classification (GTDB taxonomy): domain Bacteria; phylum Spirochaetota; class Spirochaetia; order Treponematales; family Treponemataceae; genus Treponema_D. Next base: position 3,441 of record CAZSHF010000080.1, on the reverse strand, counting down.
TGATTTTCAGGGGGCGAAGGCGAACCACCTACGGTTGTTCCGTGGCCCGCTAACGCTCGGTATTTTTGTGAAAGTTTCGCGATGCTTCACTTTCACAAAAACACTTGCCTTCGGCAACCACTCCATAACCGCGCCTTTAAAAAATACACCATTTATAACGTGGTCGCCGCTCTTTCAGTAAATCCGTTGAAAAGTGCTGTCCAAAGAAATTAAGACATAGCGGTCATTGAGGTTCTCGAAATGACCGAAACACTCAATGACCGACAAGCTCTAAATCCATTAGATAACATTTTGGTGGAGTTCTAGTCCAGTTCAATCAAAACCGAGCAATGGTCGCTTCCAAGAACATCCGAAAGAATCACATTCGATTTCACACGCGGAAGAAAACTTTCGTTCACGCACTGATAATCAATCCGCCACCCGATATTTTTCTCACGGGCATGAAATCTGTAACTCCACCCGCTCTTATAGGAAATCCGTTAAAAAACAAGCCGGAAGGGTTGTTTTAGGATTTTCCTTAGAACTGCGCGCGTTTTTATTTATAAAAACGCTTGGTGGAGTTAGACAATCTCAATCAATCTCAATCAAAACCGGACAATGGTCGCTTCCAAAAACATCCGAAAGAATCACATTCGATTTGACACGCGGAATTAAACCTTGATTCACGCATTGATAATCAATCCGCCACCCGATATTTTTCTCTCTCGCGTGAAATCTATAACTCCACCCGCTCTTATAGGAAATCCGTTAAAAAACAAGCCGGAAGGGTTGTTTTAGGATTTTCCTTAGAACTGCGCGCGTTTTTATTTATAAAAACGCTTGGTGGAGTTAGACAATCTCAATCAATCTCAATCAAAACCGGACAGTGGTCGCTTCCAAGAACATCCGAAAGAATCACGTTCGATTCCACACGCGGAAGAAAACCTTGATTCACGCACTGATAATCAATCCGCCACCCGATATTCTTCTCACGAGCATGAAAGCGATAACTCCACCAAGTATATTGTTTTTCCTCTTTGCAGAAATGCCGGAAAGTGTCCACATATCCGGAACTTGTAAACTTGTCCATCCACGCGCGTTCTTCCGGAAGATAGCCTGCGTTGTGTTCATTCGATTTTGGGTTTGCAAGGTCAATCGGCTTGTGAGCGATATTGTAGTCGCCGTTAAGGACAATATTGAATCCTTCAGAAACAAGCGCGTCGCATTTTTCCAGAATCGCCTGGCAAAAACCCAATTTGTAATCCAGCCGCGCGCCGGCGTCCTGGCTGTTCGGAAAATACGCCGAAATCACAGCGAGTTTTTCGTTTCCGGATTTTATGTATTTAGCGATTGTGACGCGTCCTTCGTCGTCGTAAAGCGCGTTTCCTAAATTTTCAACTGAATCGGGTTCGGTTTTTGAATAAATCGCGGTTCCAGAATAACCTGGCTTTTTTGCGCTTGAAAAATACGATTTATAAATTCCGCCGTCTTTTGCTGCCGGCGACAAAAGTTCCGGCGAAAGCTGTCCGGGATTCGCTTTTGTTTCCTGAATACACACGACATCTGCGTCGCTCTGTGTAAGCCAATCGATAAAACCTTTTTTTTCAACAGCACGGATTCCGTTCACATTCCAAGAGATAATTTTCATACGCAGATTATAGCACAATTTCTGAAATTCCGCTTGCTCGTTACGCTGCGTCATAAGTTATAATCAGCACGAGGACAAAAAAAATGGAAAACGAAAACTCTCCTTTGCAAACCGACACAATCCGACAGAATGAACCAATTCTTGAAAACAGTTCAGTTCCGAAGGATTTTATGACAGTCGGCTGCGTCGCAAAAAAAATGAATGTCAGCGTGCGGACTTTGCAGTATTACGACAGCAAAGGGCTTTTTTCTCCGTCTGCGACAAGCGAAGGCGGACGAAGGCTTTACACGGACAAGGACATTGTGAAACTTCATCAGATTCTGTCGCTCAAATCTTTGGGATTTTCCTTGGACGAGATAAAGAACCAGCTTGCTTCGGTTGAAACGCCGGACGAATTTGCCGCCGCGCTTCAGGAACAGGCGGAATCTGTCCAGAATCAGATTGAAAAACTTTCTGAATCGCTCAGGGAAATTCAGGCTTTGGAAAAAGAAGTTCTCCAGATGCGGACAGTCGATTTTAAAAAATACGCCGACATAATCGTGAATCTTCAGATGAAAAACGATTTTTACTGGCTGATAAAACATTTTGACGAGAAAATGCTCGACCACGTCCGTAATCGCTTTGACAAAAAAAGCGCGTTTTCGTTCATAAACAGATTTCTGCGGCTTCAGGACAAAGCGGTTCGGCTTCAGAATGAAGGAATTTCGGCGGAAAGCGAACAAGGGCAGGAATTCGCGGAAACTTTCTGGAGCTTGATAAACGAGTTCACAGGCGGAGATATGTCGCTTCTTCCAAAACTTTTTGAAATCGGACAAGTCAGCGAGCTGAATCCTGACATTCCTGAAAATTCAAGCGGTTCAAATTCAAAGCAAATTCAAGAACTGAAGAAAAAACAGAAGCAAGCAAAACCGTACATTGAAAAATCGCTCGGGTTTTATTTTTCAAATTCGGGAATAAATCCGTTCGGTCCGGAAATAAATTAGTTCACTGAAAATCAAGTCATCAGAATCAAGTCATCAGAATCAAAGCGAGGAAAAAATGGAAAACATAGAAAAAACTGAAAACGCAATCGAAATCGAAAATCTTGAAAAACGCTACGGAAATCAGACAGTTTTAGGCGGATTGAATTTTTCTGTTCGAAAAGGCGAGGCTTTTGCAATTCTCGGAGCGAACGGAGCCGGAAAAACAACGACGCTTGAATGCATCGAAGGCTTGAAAAAACACGACGGCGGAAAAATAAACGTAAACGGAAAAATCGGGATTCAGCTTCAGTCGGCAAGTCTTCCGTCGCACATAAAAGCGATTGAAGCGGTGAAGCTTTTTTCAAAATGGAACAAACCGCGGAACAAAAAGAACAAAGCGGAGAAAACGAAGAACAAAAACGTTCCCGGCGACGGAATTCTGAATTTGCTCGAGGTTTTGGGAATAAATGAATTTGCGAAAAAACAATATCGTCAGCTTTCGACAGGACAAAAACGCCGCCTTCATCTTGCGCTTGCATTGACGCGGAATCCTGAAATTCTTTTTCTTGACGAGCCGACTGCGGGGCTTGATGTTGAAGGGCGGATTTCTCTGCATGAACAGATTAGAAAATTAAAGGCGGAAGGAAAAACAATTGTCCTTGCAAGCCACGATATGTCTGAAGTCGAAAATTTATGCGACCGGATTGCGATTCTGTCCGGCGGAAAAATCGCTTTTATCGGAACGGTTTCCGAACTGAATCAGACTGTCGGAAAACATTTCAACATCAGGATTCAGACTGAAAATAAAACTGAAGAAGTGGAGTCTGACGACATCGCGGAAACTTGGCTTTC
>CAZSHF010000079.1:0-10773 GCA_964606655.1 uncultured Treponema sp. | reverse complement strand
CAAAAACCGGATTTTTTTCCAAAGTTTGAACCAAGTTCGGGCGAATTGCGTCTTTTAGCAAAGCGGCAACCGCGCCTGTGCATTTTAATTCGCCAAATTTAACGTCTTCTTTTTTGTAGTTTTTGCCAATAATAATGTTAGAAATTCGTTCTTTAAGTTCGGAAATTGAACGGCTTAAACATATAATTGCCATAATTTCGGAAGCGACCGTTATTTGAAAATGGTCTTCGCGCGGAGTTCCGTCTGTTCTGTTTCCTAAGCCGTCTACAATGTTTCTAAGCTGGCGGTCGTTTAAGTCTACGCAGCGTTTCCAGGTAATTGTTCGCGGGTCAATGCCAAGTTCGTTTCCTTGCTGAATGTGATTGTCTATTAAAGCCGCAATTAAATTATTTGCAATCGAAATTGCGTGAATATCGCCCGTAAAGTGAAGGTTTATGTCTTCCATTGGAACAATTTGCGCATAACCGCCGCCGCACGCTCCGCCTTTTACGCCAAAACAAGGACCAAGCGAAGGTTCGCGCAAAGCAATTATTGCGTTCTTTCCAATTTTTCTAAGTCCGTCGCCTAATCCAATAGAAACGGTAGATTTTCCTTCGCCGGCTGGAGTTGGCGTAATTGCCGTAACAAGAATAAGTTTTCCGCGTTTAGATTTATCGCTTGCAACGTTTTGAAGTTCGCGAAGTTTTTTCATTGTAAGTTTTGCTTTGTAAGGTCCGTAAAGTTCCAAATCTTCTGGTTTTATTCCGATTTTAGAAGCAACTTCTGTAATTGGAACCATTTTGTTTTTCTGTGCAATTTCAATATCTGTCATTTTTTTTCAACTGGCTTTATAAATGATAGAATCACTTTATAGAAAAACCGACAAATTTTCAATCCATAAAGCCGAAAAGAACAATTTGCCGGCTTTTTTAAAGCACGGATTTCAGGAAATTCTCGAAGCGGAATGTTTTTTTTGATTAAAATTTATTCAAGGAATTTTCTTTTTAGTTTAAAAAGCCCGAAGCATAAGGGTCAGCGCTCTGATATATAACCTTTTCTCCAAGAAGATAAAAAGCGATATTGTTGTCTTTATCAAAGAACCAGCCGCCATTATCCTCAATCTCTTCTTTTGTAAATCTTGTTTCTTTTTCACCGTTCGAGACTACATAAACATCGCCGTCAAGATAGACTTTCAGTTCGTTTATCAAAGCCACAACTTGCTTCTCTGAAGTTTCATTTGCAGTAGCATCATCCAGCGCAGCTGATTCTTCTTCGGTTATTTCAGTTTCTGTATTTTCATTCTCAAGAGTTTTGTCTTCTAGTGTTTCAGGTTCAGCCGTTTCGCTCTCAAGTGTTTTTTCTTCACCTGTTTCTGTTTCGCTTGTTTCGTTTTCAGCCGCTTCATCTCCAGCAGATTCCTGTCCGGCGGATTCATTTTCGGCTGCTGTGTCTTCTATTTTTTTATCTTCGGCTTTTTCAATCGTTTCTTCTTCTGAAGCTCCAGAATCGGCAGTTTTATCTTCTGAAGTCTCATCATCAGCCTTTGATTCTTTCTTGTTTTCTTCTTCAGTTATTGTTTTTTCGGAAGGATTTTCCACAGAATCTTTTGCATTGGCTTCTTCGGCAGGAACTTCATTTTGCCTCGCCTCGTCTGACACAACAGGCGTTTCTTCATTCACCGGCGTTTCAGAAAGTTCACCAGCTGCAATAGTTTCAATTTTTTCCACAAAAGGCTCTTTCATAGACGAAAAGTCGTCTATCATTGCGCTGCATCCGGCAAGCAAAAGCGAAGCGAACAGAACTGCGATTTTTTTCATTTTATTATCTCCGACATTCAACATATACAATTTTGTCTTCCGGCAGGCAATATGCTTTCGGACAACGGTTTTATTTTAAGAATTCATGCAAAACCAGTCAAGCACCAAGGCAAACGCATTATAACTGACTTAAAAAACACAATGCGTCTATCATACAAGACATACCTGTTTTCTTTAATTTTTGAAAAAGCATACATTTCCCGAAGAAACGGAAAAAAATGAAACTCGCATTCGCGTTTTACGGGATTTCAATAATGTTGATATTCGCCTCGGCCGCATTTGCGATGAAGATGAATGTGAAAGAAGCGAAAAATGAAAATCCAGTCGGAATCCAAAACTTGTCGGAATCCAAAACTTACTCAGGAAAAACAAAGATTAGCCAGGAAAATAAAACAGCCTTGCTAAAATCAGAAAAAAACAGAGAAAAATGCAATTTCAGAATGAAATCACTGAAATTGCTGAAAATCAGGAAAACTTGGCGGAAATCATTGCATCTCAAGGCAGGAAATTTCCTCTTCCGTAAGCTCGCGGTATTCGCCGGTTTTCAGTTTTTCGTCAAGCTTTAAAGAACCGATTGAAATCCGTTTCAAATAAACGACCTCGTTTCCTTCGGCGGAGAACATTCTTTTCACCTGATGGAATTTTCCTTCGCTGATTGTCAGGACACATTCGTCTGCGCTTTTCCATTCAAGCTCCGCGGGCTTTAAAATCGCGCCGGGTTCTTTTCCCTCGGGAAGAATCTCGATTCCGTCCGCAAAATCCGCTTTGATTTTTTCCCGGCGTTCTTCGCTCTCCGAATTTTCAAGGCGGACAAAATACGATTTCGGAAAATGTGTCTTCGGGCTTGTGATTCTGTGCGTCATCGCTCCGTCTGTCGTGAAAAGGAGAAGCCCTTCCGTGTCTATGTCAAGGCGTCCGACAAGATGAAGGTTTTCCTTTAAATACGGAGTATGAAAACGTTCGTCAAGCAGATCAAAAACTGTGCTGTGAAGTCCGTCCTTGTTCGCGCTTACAACATCTTTCGGCTTGTTCATCATAATGTAAAAGTTTTTTCTGAGCGAAAGCGGATTTCCGTCGACCGTGATTTTATCCTTGTCTGAATTCACAGGAAAACCTGTGTCGTAAATCCGTTTTCCGTTCACCTGAACTTCAAAATTGTAAAGAAATTTGCGGATTTCTTTACGGCTTCCAAAACCTTCGTGCGAAAGGATTTTATCGATTCTTGAAGAGCTCATTTTTTCCTCAGTTTGTTTTCAGTTCGGAAAGTTTTATTTTCATTCCAGCGATTTTTAATTTTTCGTCCGGAAAAATCTGTTTTCCAGACGGAAAACTTTATTTTCAGCCCGGAAAGTTCTGTTTCCCATCCGGCAATCTTTATTTCAGTCCGGAAAATTTTATTTCCGTTCGTCGAGCGGAACGTATTTCCTTTCTTCTGAAACATTCTTGTATGCAGGCCGGTAAATGCGTCCGCCTGCGACAACTTCCTCGACAAGATGCGCCGACCAGCCTGCGATTCGCGCGATTGCAAAAATCGGAGTGAAAAGCTCCCGCGGAATATTGAGCATTGAATACACAAAACCTGAATACAAATCGACATTCGCGCAGATTCTTTTGTCCGACTTATGAATTTCCATAATGACAGAAGGTGCAAGTTTTTCGATTGTCCTGTAAAGGTTAAACTCTTCCATGCAGTCTTTCGCAATCGCAAGCTCTTCCGCTTTGTCACGCAAAAGCAAGGCACGCGGATCGCTTACTGTGTAGACAGCGTGTCCCATTCCGTAGATTTTTCCGGTTCTGTCAAACGCTTCTTTCCGCGCGATTTTGTAAAGATATTCCCTGATTTCGTTTTCGTTCGACCAGTCTTTCACGTTCTCTTTGATTTCGTCCATCATTTCAACCACACGGATATTCGCTCCGCCGTGCCGCCTTCCCTTTAAAGAACCGACAGCAGCTGCAATCGCGGAATATGTGTCTGTGTCAGCGGAAGACACAACGTGGACTGTCAGAGACGAATTGTTTCCTCCTCCATGCTCCGCGTGAAGAATCAGCGCCAAGTCAAGAATATCCGCCTCGAGTTTTGTGTATTTTTTGTTCGGTCGGATCAGACGAAGGAAATTTTCAGCAGTTGAAAGCTCAGGCTTTGGATTGTGGATAAACATCGACTTGTCGTCGTAGTAATGCCTTTTCGCCTGATAACCGTAAGCCGCAAGAGTCGGAAAACGCGCGATAAGCTCAATGCACTGCCTCATCCTGTTGTAGACGCTTCTGTCCTCAGGCTTGTCGTCATAAGAATAAGCGGCAAGAACTCCGCGCGCAAGCTTGTTCATTATGTCATCGGAAGGCGCTTTCAGAATCATATCCTCCACAAAATTAGGCGGAAGTGTCCTGAGCGAGCCAAGATATTCGCGGAAAACATCAAGCTCCTCCTGGCTCGGAAGCTCGCCCATCAGAAGAAGATAAGCGCACTGCTCAAAACAGAACTGGTCGTTTTTCTCCGCGTCGCGAATCAGGTCGACAACATCGTAGCCCCGGTACAAAAGCCGGCCGGGAACAGGATTCTTTTCTTTTTTGTCATCAATCGTGTAGCCTACAACATCGCCGATCCGCGTAAGCCCGACAAGAACGCCGGTTCCGTTTGCGTTACGCAGTCCGCGTTTCACATCATATTTTTCATACAAATCAGGATTGATAGGATCGTTCAGAACGGCAAGACCGGAAAGTTTATCAAGTGTTTTTTTAGAAAATTTTGAATCAATCAACGCGATACTCCTATGAATTTTAATTTAATTGAAGAATAGCAAAGTTTTTATGGAAGCAATTTCGGGGTCAGAAAAACTGCCGGGATGAATAAATTTGCATTATTTATTCGATGTTTTTCATAATTATACATTTTTCAGCGATTTGTTCAATCATCTGCGGTGCAACATTCTATTTCGCCGCGCTCATTATGCAAGTCCATCGCATTCCGCGCTTTATTTCATCGCGTCTTGTCATTTACTGCAATGCGATTTTATCTTCCGCGGCGGCTTTTTTCGTCGGGCGTTATTATCGCTGTAATCGAGACATTTTTTTCAGCGGCGATTTTCTCCACGAGCTTTTTTGTGTATTTTCCTGTTCCCCGCGGGCTCGGATGCGGCTCAGCGTCGCCGATTAAAATGATTTTCCTGACAGAATTTTCGCTCCATCTGTAGAACTCAAGAGCCGCGTAAAGACCTTCGTAAACCGCTTCGGGAATATCGCCGCCTTCATTTCCTCGGACTGTAAACGCGTTCAGGTTTTTCGTGAAAGACGAAACATCGCTTGTGAAGTCAAAAAATTTTACAGGAAGATCTTTGTATCTGTAGCTGTCGCCGTAATCCCTGTAAAGCAGAAGCCCGACACGAATCCTGCTGAACTCTTTCAGGCCTTCAACAAGACGCGGAATAAAATCTTTCCTGAGTTTTTCAATATCGTCTTTCATGCTTCCTGTCGTGTCCAGAACAAACACAACTTCGACATTTTCTTTAGGGTCAATCGCCATAAGAGAATCCATAATGTCATCGACGATTGAATCAGGACCTTTTGAATAAACAAGTTTTTCTGAAATCTCCTCAAATTTTGCGGAAGCGACAGGATTGTAATCGTCGGTAAGAAAAGAAACCTCCTCATCTTCAGACAGATTTTCTGTCTCCGTTTCTGATTCTGCTTCAGGTTTTGGTTCAGACGCAAGAATTTCAGTTTCCGGTCCGGAAACGCTTTTTCCTAAATCGAACATATAAGGATTGTCGTAAAATCCGCCTGTGTAGTCCGCGTATTTTTTAGAGAACGCGCGGATATTAAGGAAAGTTCCGCGTCCGATTTTTACAGTTCCGTTCCGCGACCATGGATAGCCGAACTGCATTTCAAGCGGAATATAAATGTGGAAAGCCTCGCCGAATTCACTGTCAGGCTCCGCGCTTGAATCTATAAGGCTGAACCTTGAATATTCTGAATCAAGAATTTTTCCGTTCAGATAGCGGATTTCATCTCCGTTCACCGGATTGTATTCAAAGGCGCGGTAAGCGTAATTGTCTGATTCGCCGGAAGGGTCTTTTGTGGTTTCTGTGAGCATAACTGATTCAAGCCCTGGAATTTTTCTGATGAAAAGATGATAGCCTTCGGTTTTTCCTGATTTCTTTTCAGGCTCAAGACGCAAATCCTCAGGTTTTACAAGAAGCGGATTCCGCGTGTCTCCTGAATTCATATTTCTGGAATCAATATTTTCAGGACTCCTTGAATTTCTGGAATCCTGCGGAATTTGTTGATTCCGGGAAAACTGATTCTGGGCGGACAAAAGGCTTGAAGCGCAGAAAAAAAGAAGAAAGAAAAACTGTAACTTGCGCATAAAAACTCCTTTTTTAAATCGGAAACTTGCCTGCGTGCATTTTTTACTGTTTGTGACAAAAGTCGAAATTTGGAATACTGCTTGAATTTATTATCGGAACAAACATGAATATTTCAAATGATTTAATTGAAAATTTCGCTGCAAGCATTGTATAATCAACAGTTGTGTCAGGAAACTTCGGCTTTCCGGACAGATTCAACAGCTCTGACGAAAAAATTATGGCTTCAAAAAAGAATGATTTTGAACAGATAGATATTTCTCAGTTTTTCAACGAACCGAATTTCGATGTGGACAGCGCGGAAGAATTCAGCGTTCTTACTCCGAAGGAAAAAATCCTTTTCGACGAGCTTCTCGGCTATGTAAAAGAAAAAGAGCCTGACAGAATTCCGATTCTTGAAAACCGCATAAAAGATTTGAATCTTCTTTCAAAAGCGATTTCACGTTTTCCTTCCCTTCTTGAAAAGCACGACATAACAGGCGGAATCAGAACGCCTCAGCTCCTCATCGAATCTCTAATAAAACACCAGAACATGGGCGACACAACTTTGCAGCTTCCGTCAAAGGCGACTTTGGGAAAAGGCTACATCGCTTCAAAAATCCACACATTCTCGTCGCTTACAAACATAAGCAAAAGGGTTGAAGCCCCGGAAAAACTCACCGACGCGCTTCAGCTTGAGACAATCACGATGATGTTCACTCTGATGGCGGAAGATGTTTATCTGAATCTGATAAACGACCAGGAGCAGCCGATGGAATACAGACGGGAATGGGCGATGTCGCTTCTTCTTCTGTGGGAATACAGAAACGACCAGACAACTGAATCCGCCGCTCCGATTCTTCAGTCTGTATGGAACGCAAGACGGAAGCTTGCTCCTGCCTTCGGAACCCTGATGGGAACAAGCGAGCTTCTTCTGATGTCAATCCAAATGGACGAGCAGTGGATTCAGTTCATAAAGCAGAAAATGGGAGACCCGAATGTCGCTCAGGCGATGGAGGAATTCCTCTTTGGAATTTCGTACGAGCAGATTCTGCATTTGAGGACGATTCTGAAGACAAAAGGAATTCCTGCAATCAGCCGCGACGAAGTTTCGTCTTTCCTTGGAGAGCGTATAAAAGCGGACGCAGGTTTAGGCTACAGGGATTTCTACGCGCTTTACACTGTCCGCCGTGACAACGCGCGAGCAAGGGCAAGAATGAAACTTGAAGGTCCGCACCAGACGCTTGAAGACTACTTCATAAAATTTGTGACAGAACTGAACAAGGAGAAGCAAAGCAATGACACCTTTGCAAAATGAGCTTCCTTTGGCGAGAAAAACTCCTTTCAGGGTCGGCGAAAAAATCCGGACAGTCCGTGAAAAAAAAGGCTACACTTTAAAAATGGTCGCGAAAGCCGCCGGTGTAAGCGAAAGCCTTGTCTCCCAGATCGAACGGAACCATGTTTCGCCTGCAATCGACACGCTTCTTGCCTTGTCGGAAGTTCTGGACATAAACCTTGAGTTTCTTTTTGAAGAATACAGACGCGAACGGCTTGTCCACATAACACGGGCAAAAGAACGCGCGGAAATAAAAGAAGACAAAATTGTCTTTGAGCTTCTTTCAAGCAATCTTGGAAACGGACAGAACGACAGCTTTGAATCCTATCTGATTAAAATACCTGCTCATTCAAGAACGAACCGCGGTTCTTACGGACATATCGGACGCGAGTTCGGCCTGATTTTAAAAGGCGTCTGCACGTTGAACTACGAAGGTCACGAGTATTCTCTTGAACAAGGCGACAGCGTCTCTTTTTCGGCGGCTTGTCCCCACACAATCCAGAACAACACTGACGAGATTCTTGAGGCGGTCTGGACTGTGACTCCGCCGCAAAGATTTCTGGAAAAAGCGCAGGGATTTTCGGGCAGGACGCAAAGTCCCTTAGGCAAATAAAACTGACAAATAAAAAACAATTTTTGTAATTTTACAATGATTTTATAAAAGGCGGAAAATATGAGAAAGACTTTTAAGACATTAAAAAAAATCGCGGAAGGTTCTGCGGAGGCATTTTCGTCGGTTCTTGGAACGTTTCTTGCGGCTTCAGTTCTGTTTCTGGTTTCATGCTCTTCCACTCCGAAAATTCCTGAAGAGGCGACCGCGACTCAGCTGATTCAGATGGGACAGGACGCGCTTGAAAACTCAAACTACAAAGCCGCGGAAGTTTATTATATGGCTGTGATTCAGCGTTACGGAACTGACACAAACCTTTACATCGAAGCAAGATACGAGCTTGGACACACTTATCTTCAGCAGAAAAAATACGATGAAGCGTACACAAGTTTTGCGGAAATCCTTGCGATTTACGAGAACGCGGAATACGGTTCAGTTCCTAGCTCGTTCAAAAAACTTGCCCAGATCGGAATGAAAAATCTTCCTGAAAAATATCAGGCGGATTAATCCGGCTTTCGGAAGAACAGAAATATCCGCCGAAAATCAAACACTGAAAAAAAACACGGAATTCTTTCTGTTCCAATTCGGAAATTTTCATAAGATTTCCGCAATTTTCAGTAAGGAAGTTTTCCTTTGATTCTGAACTCGCCGCACAAAGCTCCGAACAAGGCCTCAAACGTGAAATCAGAATAACTGTAGCCGGCAAGAATGTCGCTCGCCCAGCCGAGTTTTGAGACATTTGTCGGCGACATTATAGAAAGGACGACAACTTTTTTCCCAGAATTTTTCAAGGAATCAGCGATTGTCTGTCCTCGTTCGCCTGAAACGCAGATTATTATCGTGTCGTAGCCGTCTGCCATCGGCGGAAGGTTTTCGCTGACCCAGGCGGTTTCGTTCGGTCCTGGCTCGTAGCTGAACCTGTATTCCGCCGCTTCTGGGAAACGCTTCTTTCCTGCCTCAAAAAATTTCGGAAGAGAGCCGCACAGAAGAACGCGTCCTTCATTCTCCGCGGAGAGCGGAAGCGTCGATTCCTTTATAATTGTGACAGAACGGCAAGCCTGTTCAAGAAAAAACTTCTGCCCTTCCTTGTCGGGAATCGCCTCGCGGATTTTTGACGCGTCAGGATACAATGGAGCTGCGTTTCCGCTTTTAAAGTATTCAAGCTTTGCTTTTATCACACGGCGAGCCGCATCTTCAACACGGGATTTGAAGTTTTCGTCACGGCGCATAAGGCTCAGATTGCTTGTCCACAGAGCCTCGTTCCGCCTTGCTGTCGTAGAAGAAATCACAATGTCGTTTCCGGCTTCAATCGCCATTCTGAAAGCGTTGCTCAAAGAACCTGCGTACAATGTGTCCCCGTTCATCATCATATCGTCAGTTATTATCAGCCCTTCATATCCAAGTTCCCCGCGCAGCAAATCAGTAAGAAAATATTTTGAAAGGGAAGCCGGAGCTCCGCTTGAATCAATCTGAGGAAACGAAAGATGTCCCGACATTATCGCAGGAATCCTGTTCTTTATCAGATAAACGAACGGAACCAGCTCGCGGTTTTTGAATGTTTCAAAATCAATGTCAATCACAGGAAGATAAATGTGCGAATCATTTTCAGTCGCTCCGTGTCCCGGAAAATGCTTTGCCGTCGGAATAACGCCCGCCGCTTCGCTTCCGCTTGCCCACGCGCCGCTTAAAATTCCGACTTTCTCAGGATTGTCTCCGAAAGACCGCGTTCCGATTATCGAAGAATCCTGGTTTGTAAAAAGGTCAACGCTAGGCGCAAAGTTCATGTTTATTCCGAGCGCCTTGATTTCGCGGCTTATGTAATACGCGCTGTACCAAGCGTCCGCAGGATAGCCGGACGCTCCTATCGCCATGTTCCCCGGAGTGTCGGAAGTCTCGCCTTTCACGTGCCTTATCCATCCGCCTTCCTGGTCAGTCGCCACAAAAAGAGGAATTTTAAATCGGCGGGAAGAAGCGGCTTTCTGAAGATTTTTTATAGATTCCGCGACAAGCTGAATATCGTCCGTGTTCCAGCCGAAAACCTTCACGCTTCCAAGACCGACATCCTGAACCCATTCGTAAAGCAGAGAGCCAGGCTCTTGACCTGCCCAGCCGAACATAAGAATCTGGGAAAGTTTTTCCTCATCCGTCATTTCTGAGACAATCAGAGAAGAAAGCTCATCTGAAGGCAAATCGCTCCAGAAATCGATGTTTCCGTCATACGAATCTTCAACCGAAAGAGAATTTTGAGAACTCCGGGAAATCTGGGCAAAAAGAACAGAACCTGAAACGCCTTCAAAAAACACGAAAAGAAAAAACATCCAGAACTTTTTCATTCTGAAAATTATACCGGTTTTATGATTTATTTTATACTGCAAAAAAAGACCGCCGGAAAACCGGCGGCCATATATGTAAGCGGACTGCGGCTTTGCCAAGACCAGCCCGAAAAAAAAGGAACTCAAATCCTGAGTTCCTTTTCAAGGTGTCTAACGGAATCGAACCGTTTCATAGTGGTTTTGCAGACCATTCCCTTCCCACTTGGGTAAGACACCATTCAGCAAAAGGATATTAGCACAAGGAAACAACTTTGTCCATAATTTCCAAAGGAATTTTCAGGGCTTCCGCATTATAACCAACTATAATAAAAAAACAGGTTTTTGGTCGCGTAGCGAGTGGTCAGTGAATTTTATGCTA
>CAZSHF010000078.1:0-10900 GCA_964606655.1 uncultured Treponema sp. | reverse complement strand
ATGAAACAAATGTTTCATTAATACAAATGTGCCAATAAAAAAGATGTAAGTCAATGAAATTTTTATGCGTGAAACAAAAACGAGCAATTTGTTTCGATAATCAAAAAAGGACTAAAAATGCAAACTGAACTTGAAAAACGCAATATTTTACGAAAAAACGGTAAAGAATCAAACGCAATTACAAAAGAATGTATTGAATCTGCGTTAATTCTTTTGATGAAAGAAAAATCTTTTTCCGAAATTTCAATTCAAGACATTATTCGTCGCGCGGGCGTTGGCCGTTCGTCTTATTACAGAAATTACAGTTCAAAAGAAGCAATTTTAGAAAGCAAACTTGATTCGATGATAAAAGAAGTTCTGGATTCTTTTGGAAAATTTGATTTTTCAGTAAAAAGTCCAGAAGGTTGGCTTACAGTTTTAAAAGTGGCAAAAAAACATTCAGAAGAATACAAATTGCTTTTGGACGCAGGATTTGGTGACAAAATTTTACGAAAAATAATCGGAACGTTTAAAAATAATCCGGAAAACAAAGACGAAATCCGAATTACAAACGTTTACATGGCAGGAAGCATTTATTCTGTAATGACGCAATGGATTTTAGACGGAATGAAAATCGACGAAAACAAAATTGCAGAAATCTGCTGTTCACTAATGTTTAAAGGAATGAAAACTGTCTACAAATGTGAACATTGATTTTTTAATGAAAATTTGAAAAATTTACTAAAAAAGCGAGGTTTTATTACTATGAAATATATGAAAAAAAATTTTGGATTCATTTTAGAAATATTTGCAATTCTTTTAACGTTGAATTTTGTTTCGTGTAAATCGAATAAATCGCAAAAAATAGATTTACCACAAAATATGACAGTTGGCGCAGTTGGCGACAAAAAACCGATTGTAGAAACAGATTCTTACATTGTTTCTGTTATTAACGAAGGAAAAAATCAATTTGTTCAAAGAACTTTTACAGACGAAAAGAAAGGAATTTCGCTTGAATATAGCCTTTTTGTTCCGCAGAATAGCAACGTTGATTCTTTAAAAAAGTTCCCGCTAATAATGTTCATTCCAGACGCTTCTGGTGCAAGTAAATCTGCAAAAGAAATTGTTGAACAATATTTTGGCGCAAATATTTGGGTTACAAGCGAAGAACAAAAAAAACACGCAACTTTTGTTTTAGTTCCTGCGTTTTCGGTTCTTGCAACAGATGATAATTGGAACACTTCCGCAGAAATTGAAGTAATTCCAGATTTAATTTCTTCGCTTAAAAAAGAATTTAACATTGACCAAAGTAGAATTTACACAACAGGACAGTCAATGGGTTGTATGACAAGTTTGTATCTTAACGCAAAATATCCAAAGCTTTTTGCAGCTTCGCTTTTTGTTTCTGGGCAATGGAAAATTGATTCGCTTTCGCCGCTAAAAAAAGCAAAGTTCTTTTACATTACTGCTGGTGGCGACGAAAAAGCATCTGGCGGACAGACCGAAGTTATGCAAATGTTAGAAAAAAACAAAATTTCGTATTCGTTTGGAACTTGGAGCGCAAAAATTTCTAGCGACGAACAAAACGAAAATGCTAAAAAATTACTTGCCGAAGGCAACAACGCAAACTTTATTCGCTTTGAAAAAGGTAGCGTTCTTTCCGATGACAAAAAAATGGAACACAACGCTTCGTTTAATTATGGCTACAAAATAAGCGCAGTTCGCGACTGGCTTTTTGAACAAACAAAGTAACAAACCTTTTTTTGCTCAATTTTTTCCACTTTTTACTTGCCATTTTGGTGTTTTCTTTTTTATCTTTTTGAAAGACAATTGACTGTCATTTATTTTCAAACAGCAAGGCTATTTATGAACAAAAAAAATTGTGAACGGCAAACTAATTTTCAGAATCGGCAGACAAATTTTCGGGACGCGTTTTTCCGGCAGACTCATTTTATCGGCGTTTTGGTTCCTGAAGACATAACTTTGACGCTGGAAGATTGCCGGCGTTATATGAATGAAAAATATGGCTGCCGTTCCGGCCACGCGACTCCGATTCACGTGACTTTAGTTCCGCCGTTTTGTCTGTCCGAAGAATTTTCAACACAAGATTTGGCTAAAGCGATTGAATCAGACTTGATTTCAAAATCCCTAAAATCCGATGATTTAAAATTCACTGCGCATATCGACAATTTTGACGCGTTCGGCGACAGAACGATTTTTGCGAAAGTAATCGCTGACGAAAAATGGCTGAAACTCCGCGAAAATATTCTGAATTCGGTTTTAAGGCTTGCTCCAGACTGCACAAAAAAAGGCAAAAGACCTTTTCAGCCGCATCTGACAGTTGCGAACCGCGACATTCCCGAAGGCGTTTCAAACGAGGCTCTTGAAGTGATGAACGAACTGAATCTTAAAGAAGATTTTCCAGTTGACAATATAACAATTTTTGAACGTCACGGCGGAAAATGGATTGCGGCTGTCACTATAGAATTGCAGTGAAGCGAACTCTTGCTTGCAGAAAATCAGTTCTTTATTTTCCCTGCAATTGAACAGATTAAAAACGCGATTAAATTTGCGACGACAATGCTTGCTCCTGCCGGCGTTGACCAGGCGAAACTTGCAAGAATTCCCGCAAAAAAACAGACAATCGAAAGAGCCGCCGAAAAAATCACAACTTTCAGAAAACTTTTGAAAATCCGCATTGAACTTAAAGCCGGAAAAACAATCAGGCTTGAAATCATCATCGCGCCCATCAGCCTCATTCCGACAACGATTGTCAACGCAGTCAAAACCGCGATAAGAGCATTGTAGACATTTGAACGGATTCCGCTTGAAGTCGCGAACGCTTCATCAAAAGTCACTAAAAAAATACGGTTGTACAAAAGCACAAAAAGCGAAATCACAATCACCGCGACAACCACGCTGAGCCACATATCTGTTCTGCTGATTGCAAGAATGCTTCCGAACATAAACGAAGTCACATCCGTGTTCAGTCCGCTTGTAACCGAAGTCACCAGAATTCCAATCGCAAGCGACGAACTTGAAATCAATGCGATTGAAGCGTCGCCTTTCACATTGCTGTCAGAGCTCACACGCAAAAGAAGAAACGCCGCCGCAATGCAGACAGGAATTGAAACCGCCAAAGGCGACCAGTTCAGAGAAAGAGCAATCGCCATTGTTCCGAATCCGACGTGGCTCAAACCGTCGCCAATCATTGAAAAGCGTTTTAAAACCAGAGTGATTCCAAGAAGCGCAGCGCAAAGCGAAATCAGAATTCCTGCGACCAAAGCGCGGACAATAAATCCGTAAGAAAAAAGCGATTTAAATAACTCCAGAAAATCAGTCATGCGAATAATCTCCGGGAAGATGAATATGTGTCGCGTTGCAGTCGGAGCCGCATTTTCCGCCGATATGAGTCTCGCAGACTTCAACTTTGCTCAATGAATCATAAAATTCTGTCTTTTTGTAATCTTCCGCCGTTCCGAAAAACAAAGGCGATTTGTTCAAATGAAGAATATGCGTCGCGGAATTCACAGCGCGGTGAACATCGTGGCTCACCATAAGAACCGAAATTCCTTGCTCCTGATTCAGCTTTTTGATAATCGAATAAAGCTCTTCGGTCACAATCGGATCAAGTCCTGTAACTGGCTCGTCCAGAACAAGAAGATTTTTCGCCGCGCACAAGGCCCGCGCAAGCAGAACTCTTTGCTGCTGTCCGCCGGAAAGTTCGCTGAACGCCTTGTTCTGAATTTTTTCAAGCGAGAGATTTTTTATCTGTTCCTGAACTTTCTGTTTATCTTTCCGATTGTAAAAAAGCCGGCCTTTTGAAAGACAGCCCGAAAGAATCACTTCTTTTACACTCGCAGGAAAATCACGCTGAATATTGTTCTGCTGAGGAAGATAACCAGTGTGAATTTTATCAAGTGTGATTTTTCCTGATTTCACAGGCAGAAGCCCAAGAATCGCTTTCACAATCGTGGTTTTTCCGGAACCGTTTGAGCCGACAATGCACAGATAATCGCCGGAATTGATTTTGAACGAAACATTTCTGCACGCTTCAAAATTTCCGTAGTTCACGCAAACATCATTACATTCAACAAGTGTCATTTTCTTTCCTTATCGATTTTATTTTAGGTCGAATGCCGAATTTTCTTTGGAAACCATAAAACTTGACATTTGACCTTTTATCTCAATCCGATTTTTAAGGCTTCGGCATTTCGCTTCATAAGGGAAACCCAAGTCTCGCCGTTTTCAAAATCGTTTTTCGTAACATTCTGGCACGACTGAAGAAGAATCGTTTTTGTATCCGTGCTTTCCGCGATTGTGTCCGCGATTTTGTGGTTTCCAAGCTCAATGTAAAAAACCGCTGGAAGATTTTTTGCTTTCACTGTGTCAATCAGCCGGGAAATTGTCGCTGTGCTTGCCTCGACCGCAGTTGAACAGCCGGAAAACGCCGCGTCAAAATCAAGACTGTAAAAATCCGCAAAATAAGTGAACGGAAATCTGTCCGCCACCAGAATAAAGCGTTCCTGTTTTTCAGAAAGGATTTTATTTGTAAAATCCGCAATCTCCTGAATCTGATTTTTGTAAGATTCCGCGTTTTTCTTTATCTCGTTTTTGAAATTTTCAAATTCTGATTCGGAAAAAATTGGCTCAAAACGATTTTTTGATTCAGCGACTTTTAGAAGATTTTCGCAGATTGCCTGAACGATTGAAATTTCATTTTCCGGAGAAGTCCAGATATGCTCGTCGATTTCGTGCGGATTCAATGAAGAATGAAAATCGTGGTCTTTCGCCTTGCCGGCATTTTGTGTTTCATCATGAAAATCGTGAGAATCGTGCCCGCCGTGATTTTCATTTTCGTAAAAATCTTCTGAAAAGTCGCCGGCAGTTTCATCAATTTCTTTTTCGTCGAATTCAATTTCTTCCAGAGTTTTTACAAAATCCACCAGGCGAAGAATCTGTCCTTCGTTTTTTGCAGCTGAAATGCTGTTCAAAACATTTTCAATCCATTCGTCGCTTTCTCCGCCGACAAAAACAAAAATGTCAGAATTCTGAATCGCGATTATGTCGGCAGGCGAAGGGTCATAAGAATGAACTTCAGCTCCTGGTTTTACAAGAAGCTTTAAATTTATCTTGCTTCCTAAAAAATTTCCGCTCACGGCGCGAACCGCATCGTAGCAAGGAAAAGTTGTCGCAACAACGGAGAGAGAATTTTTCATCAAGTCCGTGGAATTTGTGTTTTCCGATTTGACATAAAACCGCTGCGGATTTTTTTTGCACGAAAAAAACAGTCCGAAAATCGAAATTAAAACGGCAGAAATAAAAAGCAATTTTTTCATTGTGTTTCCTTTTTTTATGAAGAACATTTTTCGCAGGTTCCGTAAAAAACAGTTTTCGCTCTGTCCATAAAAAATCCGTGTTCAGAAAGAATATGATTATCGATTTGAGAGACAAAATCGCAGTCAAGATGAACAATTTTTCCGCACTTTTCGCATTTCAGATGATAATGTTCCGCGCATTTTTCTGAACCGCCGGCAAATTGCCAGCACGCTTTTTTTCCGTCTTCTTCAGGAAATTTTCTGATTGTTCCGTTTTTTTCAAGCGAATCAAGCTGGCGGTAAATTGTCGCAAGCGCGACTTTTTTTCCTTTCAAATTCAATTGCTCGACAATATTCTGAACAGAAAACTGTCTGTCCTTGTTCTGGGCAAAAAGCGTAAGAATCGTTTCTTTCTGGTTTGTTTTGTAATAAACCGGCTTCATAAAATCTTTGTCTTTCCCTTTGGATTTATATTTTGAGGAAAACTGTTTATTTGTAAAATTGAGAATTATTCTCAATTTTGTTTTAATATATACAAACCGATTTTTTTAGTCAACAGGAATTTTCGCGTGAGGGATTGTGGCCGCGAAAGCACTTCGAATTTATAACGCAAAAGACCGTTGCGCGAGTTTGCCTGCAAACTTGCACACGCCCGACAAGAAAGAAGCCTTGGCAAATGCAAAATCACGCTAAAATCACAATAAAGTAAAAATTTCGATAAGCCAAAATTATAAATTCGGTTTTGTCCTTTTTGAGAAAATCTGAATGAGTTTTTTGGGAAAACTGTGATAGAATTATTTTCAAGATTTTTTCACAGGAGTTTTATTATGAAGAAAATAGTTGTTGCTGGCGGCGGAGTTTTGGGAAGCCAGATTGCTTTTCAGGCGGCGTTCTGCGGATTTGATGTCACGATTTGGCTCAGAAGCGAAGCGAGCATTGGTCGCACAAAACCTAAACTTGAGGCGGCAAAAAACGCGTACATCGCGCGGATAAACAAAATGGCGACAGACGAAGGAAAATCGCTTGCGGTTTGGGCGCGCGGAATTGCCGATGTTTCCGAAGCGGAAAACTTTAACAAAGACGAATATCTTAAAAAAGTGGAAAATGCGGCGAACGGATTAAAAATCGAGCTTGATTTGCAGAAAGCAGTCAGCGGCGCGGATTTGATAATCGAATCGATGAGCGAAGATTTTAAGCAGAAAGAAGCGTTTTACAAAAAACTTTCGCCGTTTGTTGAGCCAAACACAATTCTTGCGACAAATTCATCAACGCTGCTTCCGTCAAAACTTGCAAAGTTCACTGGCTGCTCGGAACGATTTTTATCGCTTCACTTTGCAAATGAAATTTACTTTAACAACACTGCGGAAATTATGGCGCAAAGCAAAACAAAACCAGAATGCTTTGACGCGGTTGTGGAATTTGCAAAACAAATCAGAATGGTTCCGCTTCCAGTCAGAAAAGAAAAGGCTGGTTATCTTTTGAATTCAATGCTTGTGCCGTTTTTGTTTTCCGCGCTTGATTTGCTTGCGACAGGAGTTTCGGATGCGGAAAGCATAGACAAAGCATGGACGCTTGGAACCGGCGCTCCGAAAGGCCCGTTCAGAATCATCGATGTTGTCGGCTTGAAAACCGCGTACAATATTGTTCTGATGTATGTAAAAGTTCCGTCGTTTATCGCGCCTTACAACTTCAAGAAAATCGCCGAAGTCCTGAAAAAATACATCGACGAAGGAAAACTAGGCGTTTCAAGCGGCGAAGGATTTTACAAATACAAGGATAAAGAAGAAGCCAAATAGCGAAGCAAATAATTAAGTTCCCCAAATGCCGATTTTCTTTGCAAACAATAAAAAAATCGGCATTTGGGTTATTATATTCATAAAAGCCGACATCTAGGCTAGTTGAATTCTGCCCGTTTTGGCTCAGCGACAAAAAGGCTTCGTGTCGCTTCATTGATTTTTTTTGCAACATACGGATTGTTCATCGTGTAAAGATGAATTCCGTCAACGCCGTTTGTCACCAAATCAACAATCTGGTCGATTGCATAAGCGATTCCTGCGTCGCGGATTGCAACCGCATCATCGCCGTATCGTTCCATCATTTTTGTAAACTTTTTAGGCAGAACCGCGTTCGTCATGCTGACCATTCGCTCGATTGATTTTTTATTTGTCGCCGGCATAATTCCTGCTTCAACCGGAACATTTATTCCTGCGATTTGGCAACGCTCAAGAAATGCATAAAATTTTTCGTTGTCAAAGAAAAGCTGGCTAAGCAAATGTTCCGCGCCTGCATCAACTTTTTTCTTCAGATTTTTAATGTCGCTCACATAATCTTCAGAATTCGGATGCATTTCCGGATAACACGCGCCAAGAATCTTGAAATGTTTTCCGTCCGTCCGTTTTGAATCAAATTCCTTGATAAACGAAATCAA
The DNA here is from genome assembly GCA_964606655.1 of uncultured Treponema sp. Classification (GTDB taxonomy): domain Bacteria; phylum Spirochaetota; class Spirochaetia; order Treponematales; family Treponemataceae; genus Treponema_D. The sequence goes on along the minus strand of CAZSHF010000078.1, from coordinate 3,175 downwards.
ATCGCTTGCATAAAGAAAATCCGTGCAAGGCTCGCGACCTTCAACTTTGTCGCCGCGCAACGCAAGAATGTTTTCGATTCCGGCCGCCTGAAATTGTTCAAGGACAAACTGAGCGTCCTTTTTAGTCATGTTAATGCAAGGCAAATGAACCGCGCTTTCAACTTGGCAAACATCTTTGATTCGTTTTGCAATGTTCAATGTGTTTTCGCAGTTTTCGCTTCCGCCCGCGCCATAAGTCACGCTGATAAAATCAGGCTTTATGTCACTGAGCTCATTCAGCGTATTATAAACTGTTTCGATATTCGCGGTTTTCTTCGGCGGAAAAACTTCAAAAGAAAAAGTTGTCGTCTTTTTTGATTCAATCATGCGTTCATTATAACGAAAATCGCGAACAATATTAAAGTGAAACAAGAAAGCGGGGAAAGCGATGTTTTGTTTTCCGATAAATAAAAATCGAAAACAAAACTCGTTAGCGAAGCGTTCCTTCCCCTCGCTACAAATACGGTGATTTCGACAAGCTCAACCACCGTATTTTTCGCTACCCTTTCTAGCGGGGTTTTAAAACTTGTCTTGCTTCACAAACCCCGCAACGCCCCGTTTTGTACTGAATCAATCGTTCGCCGTTTTTTCCGTAAACGACAAGCGGCTTTTCAACTTTCAAACCGGGATTCGCATCTTTTCGCGATTCGATTAAAACCATTGTCGCATTTTTGTCAGCAGACGGAAAAACAAACTGAATCCGCTTTGGCTCGAACTTGTGTTTCTGAAAGCATTTAAATATTTCTGAAAGTCTGTTCGGTCTGTGAATCAGAAAGAATTTTCCGTTCGGCTTTAATGCGAACGACGCCGCTTTCACAAAATCTTCCAAAGTTCCAGATTTTTCTTGCCGCGAAATCGTCAAAGGTTCGTTCTTGTTGTCTTGTCCATTATAAATTTCATAAGGCGGATTTGCTGTCACAATTGAAAATGTCCGCAGTTCAAAAAAATCCTGAATCCGTTTAACATCGCCGTTCACAATTTTTATTTTGTCTTCAAGCGAATTGAACTTCACGCTTTTTTCCGCCATTTCCGACTGCTCTTTTTGAATCTCAAATCCGACGATTTTCTTTGCATTGCTTGTTTCCGCCAAAAGAATCGGAATGATTCCATTTCCGCAACCTAAATCCAAAACTTCGTCGTTTTTATGAATTGACGAAGAAGCAAAATCCGAAAGCAGAACCGCGTCGATTCCAAACATAAATGTTTCGTCGTCCTGAAAAATCTTTCGGTTTTTTATGTGAAGGTCGTAAAGTTTCTGCATAAAACTCCTTGAAAAATTAATTTCTTTTACTTTAGAAGAATTCAAAGTATAATAATTCCATGTCGGAAATACAAAAGAAATTCAGTTTAGACAATTTTAAAAAATCTCTGCTTTATTTTTTTGAATGCGGATTTGTTTTTTTTGTTTTTACAATGCTTTTTCGCTATCTTTTCAACGCTTTTAAAATCATCGAAATAAGACCAGTCAGCGGATTCACTCTTGTTTTCGGAATGGTTTTCGGGCTTCCAGGAATTTTCGGATGCGCGGTTTCAAATTTTGTCGCGGACATTCTTTTCGGTTATCCGCTGAAATTAAGCCTTATCGAAATTCCTGCGCAACTGATTTACGGATTTATTCCTTTTTTTATCTGGAGAAGCCTTAATAAAAAAGCCAACAAAAATCCGTTCCGAATAAATTCGTTTATAAAATTCGCCGGATACATTCTTACTGTTTTTATCACAACCGCGATTTATTCTTTGCTCTACGGAATCGAAATGCGGATTTGCGAACTTGGCGAAATTCTTTCGTACAACACGATTTTTATATTCCACAACAATCTTGCGTTCTGCATTTTAATCGGACTTCCGTTTTTCATGTTCGCTTCGGTTATAAACCAGCGGGAAAAAAATCAGAATCAGATTGGAAACCGAATTGTGAAATTTTCGATAATTGAAAAATTCATTCTGATATTCTGCATTGTTTCTTTGATTCTGGAAATTATTATCGGACCGAGCGTTTATCTTTCTTACCGTTCGATTGTTTCCGATTCCGATTTGCTTTTGCGGAAAGTTTATTCGTCTTCTTTGTATTCTTTGAATATTTTCCTTTGGGTCGCGCTGGCTTTTATCTATTTTGTTGAAAAGAAAATCACAAGACCTTTGGAAAAAATGGCGAAAATTTCGCGTCATTACGGCGACAAGGAAGACGCGATTCAGACAAATCTTGACATTATAAAGGACTGCGACGAATATATTTCGCTGAATTCTGAAATCGGCGACCTTGCGCGTTCTTATGTTCTTCTTGCTTCTGACATGACGGATTTTATAAAAAGCCTGAACACGGCGAGCAACAAAAACGCGGATTACGAGAAATGTTTTTACTTTGCAAATCAGGTTCAGAAATCGTTGCTTCCTTTGATTTTCCCGACTTTTACGCCTTGCGCCGATGTTGATATTTTTGCGAACATTAAATTTTCAAAGGATTTCAGCGGCGATTTTTACGATTATTTTCTTATCGACAGCGAGCATCTTGCGATAATAATCGCGGATGTTACAGGACGAGGAGTTGAAGCCGCGCTTTTTATGGCGATTGTGAAAAATCTCGTGAAAGACAAAGCGCTTGCCGGGCTTTTGCCTGAAGAATCGCTTTCTGAAATAAATCAGCAGCTTTACAAGAACAACAGCGCAGGACTTTTCGTTTCTGTCTGGATTGGAATCTTCAATTCTTCGACAGGAGTTTTAAATTATGTGAACGCCGGACAAACCCAGCCACTTTATATGAAAAAAGACGGAAAATTTGAAATCCTTGAAAGTCCAGTTGATTTGGCGCTTGCGGCTTCTGACGAAACTTTATATAACTCAAGCTCCATGAAACTTGAAAAAGGCGATAGGATTGTTCTTTACACTCGCGGAATCACTGAAGCGAAAAATCGGCAAGGAGAAAAATACGGGACAGAACGGTTTCTGGATTTTTTCAACAGATACAAACACATCGGAGTTCAGGAACTTGTCGAAGGATTCAACCGCGACCAGTCAATTTTTATTGATTCTGCGGAACTTGAAAACGACCTTACAATTCTTGCAATGGAATACAAAGAGTAGTAGGTCAAATGTCGAGTTTTCTTCGCAAACAATAAAAAATGCACGTAGGCAAGGT
>CAZSHF010000077.1:0-10930 GCA_964606655.1 uncultured Treponema sp. | reverse complement strand
TATGGCGAAGCCGCTTTGCAAGTCCTTCTGCTTGCAGCGTAATAACTTCTTTGCAACGCTTTTCTCGTTCTTCTTTAACGCTTGGAACAAAAGGATGCGAATCTACAAATCGCTTTAATTTACCTTTTTTGCCAACCTTAAATAATTTCGGTTTTAATTCAACAAAAATCTTTCTATATTCAGTTTGCGCGTCACTTTGCGCATTTTTAAAACTTTCCACACATTGATTAAAAGTCGTTGTTTTTCGTCTTTCTTGTAAAATTCGTTCTATATCAATATCCGCGTAAATTATTCCGTTTTTAAAAAGCTCGCTTTCCGCTAAAATTGTGCCGTTTTCCGAAATCAAAGAATGGCCGGAAAAAACCAAATCTTGCGTAGATTCATCGTGTCCTGCGTTTGCGTACAAATATGCGCTGATTGTATGCGCAGACTGCATTTTTACAAGATTTCGCCTGTAATCCGCTTTTCCAATAATTTCGTTAGAACCAGAAAGATTTGCAATTACGGTCGCTCCGCTTAACGCAGCCGAAACAGAAGGCGGATTTGGAACCCACAAATCTTCGCAAAGTTCAATTCCTAAAACAAAGCCAGAATTGCTTAAGTCCGAAATTAAAATGTCAGTTCCAAACGGAACAGAAGGATTTTTTTCTGAAAGATAAACATTTTTTGCTAGATTTTTGCTAGCGGGCGAAAACCATCGTTTTTCGTAAAATTCGCTGTAATTTGGAATAAAAGTTTTTGGAACAAGCGCAATAACTTTTCCTTTGAACAAAACCGCCGCACAGTTGTAAAGAGCCGAACCAACTGCAATCGGAAGCCCAACAACTAAAAGAGTTTGAAGCGTCGCTGTTTTTTTTGCAATGTGTTCAAGGCTTTTAATTGCCGCGCTTTGCAAAGAAGTTTGCAAAAACAAGTCGCCACAAGTGTAGCCAGTTATGCAAAGTTCCGGAAAAACCACAAGATTTGCGCCATTTTCGCTTGCATTTCGCGCAAAATCAATAATTTTTTCTGCATTAAAATCTGTGTCACATACGCGCAAATCTGGCGTTGCGCACGCAACTGTAAAAAATCCGAAATTATCAGAAACCATAGAATATATTTTATCATATTAATTTTTATTTTTCATTATTCAGTTTTATGGTGTACAATAAATATCAAAGATAAGGAACAAAGAATGAAGCATCCAAAACTAAAAGTGGCTTTTCCGGACGGAAAAACAGAACTTATCGAATACGGGACAAGAGCCGGGCTTCTGCTTGAAAGGCTGAGCGGGAAGACGGAAGAAGTCCTTGCCGTAAAACTGAACAACAAAATCTATTCTCTCGACAAAAAAATAAAGTACGAGGGGAAAATCGGGCCTGTGATGCTGGATTCAAAAGACGGAGCGAATGTGTACCGGCGTTCGCTGTGCCTTCTGCTTGCGGCGGCAAGCCACAAAGTCCTTCCTGAATCAAGGCTTCTTGTCGGACATTCGCTTGACTACGGATATTATTACACTCTCGAAAGCCAGAACCAGATTGAGGAGAAAACGCTTGAATCAATCGAAAATGAAATGCGCCGTCTTGTCGAGGAAAACCTTCCGATTGAGACAGAATGTGTTTCCTATGAGCAGGCTGTAAAAATATTTGAAAAAACCGGCCAGGCAAAAACGCGGCACCAGCTTGACTTTGTCTGTCCTCCGCGCGTGAAAATAAACACGCTCGGCGGATATTCTGACATTTATTTCGGCCCGCTTGTTCCCGCTACAGGAATATTAAAGACTTTCAGTCTTATGAAATACAATGAAGGATTCCTTTTGAGGTTTCCGCCTTCGACAAGTCCTTACGTGCTCAAAGAATTTTCCGACCAGCCTAAGCTTTTTGAAATCTACAGGAAATACAAGCTCTGGGGAAAGCGTCTTGGAGTCACGGCCGTTTCAGATTTGAACCAGCTTATTGTCGACAGAAAAGTGAACGATTTTATCGACATAACTGAAACCCTTCAGGAAAAATGCATCGCTGACATTGCCGACGAGATCGCCTCGAAAAAAAGCGTGCGCGTCGTCCTTATCGCAGGGCCTTCAAGCTCAGGGAAAACCACAACAAGCAAAAAACTCGCGCTTGAGCTTCAGGCGATGGGCTACATTCCAAAGGTCATAAGCCTCGACTCGTATTATATCGGGCGCGACAAGACTCCGCGCGACGAGAACGGAAATCCCGATTTTGAATGCCTTGAGGCTCTGGACATCACGCTTCTGAACCAGAACCTTGTCGACCTGTTCAGCGGAAAGGAAGTCACGCTTCCGAGCTACGATTTCCACACAGGAACACAGTTTTTTCAGGAAAACAACAGGATGAGGCTTTCAGAGAACGAGATTCTGGTTCTTGAAGGAATCCACGGGCTGAATCCAAAGCTCACTCCGAAAATTCCAGACGAACTGAAATTCAAGATTTATCTTTCCGCGCTTACCCAGCTGAACCTTGACGACCACAACAGAATCTCGACAAGCAACAACAGGCTCATAAGAAGGATTGTGCGCGACTATCAGTTCAGGGGAAAATCCGCGGCAGGAACAATCGCGATGTGGCCGAGCGTGAGAAACGGAGAGGAAAAACACATCTTCCCTTTCCAGAACAACGCGGACGCTATTCTGAACACGGCTCTTGATTATGAGCTAAGTGTCCTTAAAGTCTACGCCGAGCCGCTTTTAAGATGCGTGAAGCCGACAGAAAGCGAATACTGCGAAGCCTGCACTCTTTTGAGTTTCCTCGACAATTTCGCGACAATCGCTCCGACACAAGTTCCTCCGCGTTCAATAATACGCGAGTTTATCGGCGGAAGCGCGTTCAAGTACTGATAAAAACGGAAGAGAAACCTGAAGGACAAGCTGAAAAAACGTTCAGACGCCGGTTTTTCTTCCTGCGCGGCTTGTCGCGATGTCGTCGTTTTCCTTGTCCTCTTCTGAAAGAGCCTCGCGCCGGTACTCCGCGAAATCCTCTTTTTTAAGGGATTCAAGAGCGTCTGTCCTCTGCATGCATCTGTTCAGGATTTTCCGTTTTTCCTCTGTGACAAGTTTAGCCTCCGCCATTTTTGCGAAAAGAAATTCAGTCTGTTTTTTTATGAAGTCATAATAACCGGAAGCGTTTGAAATCGCGGAGAAATCCTTTGAATCCTTCATGCTTTTCTTGACAGAGGATTTCTGGGCGGCAAGAAGGTCAAGATTGTCCTGAATTTCTTTTTCCGTCTGAACCGCCTTTCCAAGCTCGATTTCCGCCTGCTGCTGCTCAAACTTCCGGAAATTGAGGACATCCTCAAGCTCAAACGAAAATTTTTTCATAGATTGTCAGCTCGGTTTTCAGAACCAGAAGGAATTTCCGTGTCGATGTGCTGGCCTAAAACATTTCCCTGCTGAACCGGCTCAGACTGGATATGCCCAGACAAAAAAGGCTCATCATGAATTTCGGAAGAGTTCTCCGCTCTTTCCAGAGGATTTTCCCTGTATTCATCCGGAGGAATCTCAAATCCTGAAAGCCTTGAGAGCCAGTCCAGAGTTTCTTTCATAGGGCAAGGCTCGTATTCTTCCTGCCTCAAAAATTCCTCGATTCCGTCGTGCGCGTCAATCGCCTCGTCTATTCTAGGAGAAGTTCCTTTCTCATAAATTCCTGTGTTTATCATCCTCAGGTTGTTCTGGTAAACCGCCATAAGCTCGCGGATTTTTCCGACAGCCTTTTGCGTCGTCTTTCCTGTGACCCGTTTTGAAAGTCGGCTTATGGATTCAAGGACATCAATCGCAGGATAATGGTAACTGTCGGCAAGGCTTCGGCTCAAAACAATATGTCCGTCCAGAACTCCCCGGACAGTGTCGGCGATAGGCTCGTTCATATCGTCGCCGTCAACCAGAACCGCGTAAATCGCCGTGATTGAGCCTTTGTCGTTTGTTCCGGTGCGTTCAAGAAGTTTTGGAATGGAATCGAAAACGCTCGGCGGATAACCGCGCTGGGCAGGAACTTCGCCGCTTGAAATGCTTATTTCCCTTTGAGCCTTCGCGAAACGCGTCACATTGTCCATCATAAGCATGACATCTTTTCCCTGGTCGCGGAAATATTCAGCGATTGCCGTGCAGACCTGAGCCGCCCTTAAACGGCAGATTGCAGGCTCGTCGCCTTTAGCGACAACAACCACAGAACGCTTCATTCCCTCGACACCAAGGTCGCGGTTTATGAAATCAAGCACTTCCCTTCCGCGCTCTCCGATAAGCCCGATGACATTTATGTCAGCGTCCGTGTTCCGCGCAATCATGGAAAGCAAAGTCGATTTTCCTACGCCTGAACCTGCGAAAACACCGATTCTCTGGCCTTTTCCGATTGTGAGCATTGCGTCGATGGAACGGACTCCAGTTGTGATTCTTCTTTTTATCTCTTTTTTTGTCATCGCATCAGGCGCGGCTTTGACAGCAGGATAATAAGCAGAAGGATTCAGTTCTCCAAGCCCGTCGCAAGGCATTCCTGTCGCGTCGATTGTCCTTCCCAGAAGACTCCAGCCGACAGGAACCTGAAGAGGTTTTCCGGAAGCGACAACTTCGCATCCGACTTCAATTCCGTCTGTAAGACCGAAAACCGTAAGCTTCACATAAGAATCTTTCAGAGCGACAACTTCCGCCATAAGAATAGAGCCGTCGTCCAGTTTTATCGAGCAGATTTCGCCTTTCTGGGCGCAAGGCCCTTTTGAAATGACTTCAAGCCCGTTCACTTCTGTAACATAGCCGATATAAAGAATCGGGTCATAATCCTCGACAGTGTCTATATATTTTGAAAAATTGAAATTGTCTTTCAGTAAAAGCTCTTCCATAAAAAACACCTTTACTTATCTTTACTGGATTTCTCCGTTCACGCGCGCTTCAGCTTCAGCAGAAGCGGATTTTGGAGCTTCAGGCTTTTTTTCAACCGCTTTGACAGGAGAGATTTCAAGGATTCTGTTTTCAAGCTCTCCAAGCTGGCTTGCGATCCTGGCGTCAATGGCGCCGAAATCTGTCTCGACAACGCAGCCGCCTTTGTCTACAGACGAGTCCTCAAGGACTGTTATTCCTGTAACATTTTCAACACGCTTGATGAATTCCGATTTATGCTCGCTCGTGATTTTAAAGTCATCAAGATTGACACGGACAATCACAGTTCCGCGGGTCTTGACTTTTTTCAAAGCGGCAAGGACATTGCTAAGGACAACTCCTCTCTGGTTTTCAGAGATAATCTTTACAATTTTCCGCGTCATAAGAATGACAAGGTCTACAATCTGCTGCTCGGTTTCTTTAAGAATCTCCTCGCGGCGGACCATGACGGACTCTATTATCTTGTGCGTGCGGTCAATAAGTCGGCCAACTTCCTCCTGTCCTGCCTGATAACCGGCTTCCCTTCCCTCGTCAAAGCCTTCCTTTGAAGCGTTCTGCTTTATCCCGCTCTCTTCAGAATGAGCCTGGCTTATTATGTCCTGCGCGTCGGCTTTAGCCTTCGCGACAATATTCTCGGCTTCTTTTTCAGCGTCAGTTTTTATGACTTCCGCCCTGTCGGACTGCTGTTTCACAACCTCAAAGGCGGCATCCTCCGCTTTCTTTACAATGTCGTCCGCCTTTGCCTGAGCCTCTTCAAGAAGCCTCTGCTTTTCGATTTCCCAGCCTGCGCGGAACGCTTCCGCCTCTTTCCTTAAATCTTCCGCTGTAGGGCCGTTATAGACATCAACTTTTTTTTCGTCCTCTTTGACTTCAGGCGTATAGTCGTGCAGAAGCTTCAGCGTGATTTTCTCGCCCGGTTTTGCCTTGACCTGATTAGGTCTGAATACAGTCTGTGCCATTTTATGACTTTCCCCTTCTTGCAACTACTGGACAAGCTCGTCCTCGCCGGAACGTGCGATGACAATCTCGCCGGAATCCTCAAGCCGTCTGATTGTGGAAACGATTTTCTGCTGCGCTTCCTCAACGTCTTTAAGACGGACAGGACCCATAAATTCCATATCCTCTTTAAGCATGCTTGCGGCGCGCTTTGACATATTGCGGAAAATCTTGTCCTGGACTTCCGTGTCAACTGATTTAAGCGCTTTTGAAAGCTCCTGAGTGTCGACTTCGCGCAGAACTTTCTGGATAGCGCGGTCGTCGAGCATGACAATATCCTCGAAAACGAACATACGCTTTTTGATTTCCTCTGCAAGGTCCGGATCTTCTTCTTCAAGAGATTCGATAATCGCTTTTTCAGAAGAGCGGTCGACAAGGTTCAGAATCTCAACGATTGACTCTACACCGCCGGCGGCAGTGTAGTCTTCGCTTGAAAGTGTCGAAAGCTTCTTTTCAAGGACACGCTCCACTTCACGAAGAACATCAGGGCTGGTTCTGTCCATTGTGGCAAGCCTTTTTGAAACTTCAGGCTGCATCTCCTCAGGAAGATTCTGGAGAATAACCGCGGCCTTTCCAGGCTCAAGATAAGCCAGAATCAAGGCGATTGTCTGCGGATGCTCCTGCTGGATAAAGTTCAAAAGGTGAGCCGGATCTGTCCTCCGGATAAAATCGAACGGACGAACCTGAAGGCTTGAAGTGAGCCTGTTTATGATGTCTATCGCTTTCTGAGAGCCAAGCGATTTTTCCAGAAGCTCGCGGGCGTAATCGATTCCGCCTGTCGTGATGAAGTTCTGCGCGTTCATCAGCTCCTGGAATTCCTCAAGGACCGCATCCTTGAATTCCGCGTCGACAGTCTCAAGACGCGCGATTTCAAATGTCAGAGTCTCGACTTCATCTTCCCTAAGATGTTTCATGATTTCCGAGGAAATATCAGAGCCGAGCGAAACAAGAAAAATCGCGGCTTTCTGTCTTCCCGAAAGGCTTTTGTAATCTTTTCTGTCTTTTTTGCTTGAGCCTGCCGGCTTCAGGCTTCCCGGCTTTGGAACTGGCTTAGGATTGCTTTTCGCCACCGCTTCCGCTGCATCTTCTGCCATTTTAATCCTCCTTCAGCCATACGCTTATCACATTTGCGACAGCGTCTGGATTTTTGAAAAGGCCGGAAAGATAATCGCGGCTCTTCCTGTTTTCATTTTCCTCCGCGTACAAGGCGGAATTGAAAAGCGAAGGCTTCGGACTGCAAATCTTTCTTGAAACGCCGAATCTGTTCACTTCTTCAAGCATTTTTATCTCAGACGGAATCTCGACTTTTTTTCCTAGTTTTTTGATGCTTTTTCTGAGCATAGAAATCTCTTTTGTTGAAAGAAATGGAACAAGAGCATTCGTGTAGCCGGAAAGTTCTCCCATAAGCATAGCGGCTTTCTGTTTTCCCGAAAGGATTCTCTTGTCAGTTCCGCCCGCGACAAATGAAAAACCCTGCATAGAATTTTCAGTTTCATTAAAATTTCCGGACATTCTATTCCTCCATCAGCCATGTTCTGATAAGCAGAGCGACTTCTTCAGGATGCTCTTTCGCCATATTGATTGCGTTCTCCTGAAGCTCTGCCCGCCGGCTTTCCTCGACAGACATTGTGACCTGCATATTCGCGTCGTCGCGCGCTTCCCAAAGAGCCTTCTCGCGTTCCGCCTGCTGCTGGCGCAAAAGCTCTTCCTCTCGCAGACGCTTTCTTCTTTCGAGCTCTTTTGAAATGACCCTGAAAAGGACAAAACCGACAAGCACAACCGCAATCGCGGCCAAGACAAGGAGAATCGTCCTGTTCCGCTGTATTTTTGCTATTTCCTTTTCGCTTTCAGCCTCAATCCATTCCGTGTAGTCAATCGGAATGTCTGTGACAACAACTGTGTCGCCTCTTGTCGCATCGTAATTTATCGCGCCTTCGATAAGCCGTCTGTATTTTTGAATATCCTCTTCAGGAACAGGAGTGTATCTTGTCCTGAGAAGTCCTGTCTCCTCGTCAAAAAGATATTTGAATGTCTTAGGGTCGCGGACAAAACTCAAAATTCCCGAGACATTCACAGAAACAGAACGGCGGCCGATCTGAGGGGAAACGATTTCCGTCGTGTGCGTCGTGTTTATCACATTGTTCTGCGTGACGCCTGTCTCGGTTGATTTTCCTATCACATTTGACATATCCGAATAGACAGGAGGAGTCTGCCCTTCAACTCCGCTCGGGCCTTCCGGGTTGTAGCCAGTTCCCTGCCATTCCTTTGTGACTGTCTGCTGGGAAATCGGAAGAGTGTCCACATATTCTGAATCGTCGTATGGAGTGTTAGGATTGTCTGCCCTGCGCTGAATCGGAGAATAAATCGTGGATTCCTGGTTCTTCTTGGACATATCCATTTCAAGATTCACGACAACATCGCCTATCTGCTTGCGCGCAGGCTGTTTTCCGTCGCCAGGACCTACCTGAAGACCTTCAAACATATTAACGATATAGGCCTTTAATTTTGCCTCCTCGTCGTGCCGGATTTTCTGCTCTTTCTGAATCTGCGAAAGCCTGTCGAAATCAGCAAGGCTTTCAAAATCGTTCAAGGTTTTTCCGTCTGTGTCGCTTATCGTAAGGTTTTCGGAGCGAAGCCCTTCAATCATCGTGAGGACAAGCCGCTCGACATTTCTCTGACGGCGCACATTTGTCTCAAGGTCGCTCTGGTTTGAAAGACGCAGGATAATCGAAGCGGAAACAGGATTCTGGTCAGCCTGGAAAAGACGCGCCTCAGGAATATTTATTGTGACCCAGGCTTTCTGGATTCCGTCCAGAGCCTCAAGCGACTGCGCGACTTTTGCTGTCGCCGCGTTCTTGAGCTTCACATTCTGCTCCTGGTCTGTGTCTGACCAGGAACGGTTGTAGAACTGCTCATAAGGATCCCAAGTCGCAGGCTGAAGACCTTCCGAAAGAAGAATGGAAAGAAGCCTGTCCTTGTTCTCGTTTTTTCCGATTGAAATATAGCCCGAATCATCCACAGAAGCAGAAACGCCTTCATTGTTCAGGCGAACAAGAATCTGGCTTCTCATTGACTCATCTGTAACCGGAGCATCATAAAGCCTTACTGTAGAAGGCCGCGAGGAAACGCGCGCGGTCACAACAACAGCGACAACTATTATCACCGCGACACCTATAAGAATAACTTTTTTTATAGCCGAACTGTTTTTCCAGAAATTTTTAAACTTCTCGGCTATTTTTTTAAGCCATTCGTTCATTGACCCCTCCCGTGAACGAATTTCCAGAGAATTTTATATGAAATTTAATGAATTATACCATACAAGCGAAAATTCGACAACATAAAATAATTTTGTTAAATAATCCGAATGACGGGTTTTATTGCGCAGATAAAAAAACTGTTTGCATTATTCATGCTGATTATCTTGTTGTTGTTATGTCGTTCCAGCCTTGTACAAGCCTGTCGATTACAGTTTTCGCAAGCTCAAGGGAAGAGCGCGCCTTGCTCATCGCGATTGTCACATCCTGGATGTCAACCTCATCCGGATTTGTGATAAGCTTTTCCTGAACCGCGCTGACATCAAGCTGCTTCTGGTTCATAGACTTCACGGCATCGACAAGAAAATCGCTGAAAGAAGCGCGAGTCTTTTCGATTCCTGTCCTTGCGGCATTCTCAGACTTGAAGACATCCGCCGCGTCCTGTGTATTTAAAAGCCTCTGATGTCCGTAATGAGCCTCATCTGTCCGAATCATCTTCAAAGAACCGAATTCAGGAATATCCATATTTCACCACCCTTGCTGAATTTTAATCCAATAAGCAGGAATTGTCCACCGCAAGAACGCTTTAGGAACAGATTCCGTATGAAAAACAATTTTCGCGCCGAACGAAGCCGTTATCTTTCATAAAAAAAGCGTTTCAGTTTCCGAAAAACAATCATCTTCCTATTTCGAGCGCGGCAGAAAACATGCTTTTCGCGCCTTCAATCACAGTTGAATTCGCCTCGTAGGCGCGGCTTGCTGAAATCAGGTCGACCATTTCATTCACGATATTTACATTTGGATATTCGACATAGCCTGTGTGCGGCCCGGATTTTATCGCGTCAGGATGCTCAGGGTCGTAGACAAGTCTTCCCTCGGAAGTGTCTTTCACAATCTCGCGGACTTTGACGCCTTTCCCCGGCCCGTTGTCAAGAGAAGAAGGCGTGAACGGAGTTCTCCACTGCGGATTGTTTGACGCGACAGGCTCGAAAATAACCCTTGACCTCTTGAACGCGCCTCCGTCCTGGGTCCGTGTCGTGGATGCGTTCGCGATATTATCTGAAATCACATCAGAGCGGAGCCGTTCCGCAGCCATTCCTGTAGAAGCGATATTGATTGAAGTGAAAAGTCCCATAAAAATCTCCTGCCTTTAAAACTATCTTCGGATCGCCGTGCTTATCTGGCTGAACTGGAAATTCGCCAGCTGAGTAAGAAGCCTGTACTGCATCTGAATCTGAAGGATATTGTTCGCCTCAGTTTCGGCATCGACATTGTTTCCGTTCGCCTTTGCTGTCGTCGTGTAGTCAAGGACGCGTCTAGGCTCTACATTCCTGTAGTCGTAAGGCTCGTGAAGCGAAATATGCCTCTCATCTGTCCTTGTAAGCTGAAACGAATTTCTGGCTTTCTTTTCGCTTTCAAAAGCCCTTTTCAGCTCGCTTTCAAAGTTCACTGCCGAGCGTTTGAAATTCGGAACTTCGCTGTTGGCAAGATTGTTCGCCGTGACCTGATAGCGGAGCGAAGCGACATCCATTGCCCTGTGAAGCAAATCGACTGACCTTGTAAAATCGTTCATCTGGCATCCTTAAGGAAAAGAAAAAGCGGAAAGCGAAAGCCGCGGGAAATATCCATTCTTTTCCTTACTTTAAAATGTCGGAATCACAGAAAATTAGTTTAGCCGTTTTTTTCAGGCGGATTCGTTTTTCAGGACATTCTGATCATTTTTTTTAAATGTCGATTTTTATGAATAAATAGCCCAAATGCCGATTTTCTTTGCAAACAATAAAAAATGCACGTAGGCAAGGTTCCGATTTGAAAA
>CAZSHF010000076.1:0-11236 GCA_964606655.1 uncultured Treponema sp. | reverse complement strand
TGTGCAAGTCCGCGACATATTTTTCTTCACCATTTTTGAATGGCCGGATTTTGTAGTTCATTTTTCGCTCCTTTTGAAATATTGCCGTCATTCTGAACTCATTTCGGAATCTACTTTTATGCGCGAGCAGATGCTGGAACAAATTCAGCATGACGTACATTTCCTAACGTCTGATGTCTAAAGTATAACGTCTGTTCTGAACAAAATCGATTCAAATTTTCTGCAGGAATCAATCAGTTTTGCTAATACGTACTCGCCTTAGAATAAGTGAACTTCCACTCGCCTCCGATTTTTTCTAACGTCATGTCCTGCTGAAGATGCCAAGTATGATTTCCGCCGCCGTAGACCGCCGCATTCACGCGGGACTTTCCGCATAACGCCGCCTTGTTTCCGTCCACGTTCACGCTGATGTCGTCGTGTTCGGCTGTGTAATAATTCAGAGTTCCGTCTTTGACCGCCGCAAGATATTCATCTTTGTTCATCCGAGTTCCTGTCATATGGACAAGCACGAAGCTGTTCGCGTGAATTTTCGACATTGCATTCAAATCTTTTGCAATCATCGCCTTGTACATTTCCTTGTAAAGATTTGCGATTTCGGCGATTTCCGCCTTGTCATCAGGTTTTGAGGCTGCCGATTTTTCCGAACTCTGAAACACAACTTTTCCGCCGGCGTTCTCAAGAGCAGATTTCAATCCGCCGTCCGTATTTTTTATGCGGCCGAGCAGCACGTAGCCGGAAGTACTCGTTGTGTCCGCGTAGAAAATCACGAGCGAGATGTTGTTGTAAAGCGCGATGTCGCCTGCTGAAAATGACTTCGGTGTTTTCGCATCAGATGTGTCCAGCCTTTGAGAAAGCCGCGCGTAGTATTCGGAATTTCCAGCCCATTCGTTCATCTTGACTGAAAGCGGGAAAAGCTCCAAAAGCGACTGAACGGTTTTGTTTTCCTCAAAAGCCACAGCATATTTAGTTTTTCCGATTTGCAACGTAGCGTTCATATTTTCCTCCGTGTGCGCGGGGAACAAAGCAAAAAGCACCGCCGCGACAGCAAGAATTGTTTTCAGTTTCATAGCCGTTTTACTCCTTTGCAAATTCTGTGATTGCCATAAAAGGTTTCCTAAAAACTGCACACCGAAGAAAACTTCAGTTTTCTTCGGTGTGCAGTTCAGTCTGCAAGGCTGAAATCCTATTTTTTTCCTATCTGCCGGAGCCAGTTCTGGACTTCTTTTCTTGCGGAAGCGCGGTCAGTCTGCGCGGTTCTTCCACGGACTGAAAGACCTTTCAGGACATCCGCGCCTCTGCATGAAGAGCGGATGCTGCGTTCTGTTCCTGAAAGTCCGCTTCCTTCGTGAGTGCAGAACGGAACTACGGTTTTTCCGCTCCAGTTTTTGCCCTCGATAAAAGTGTAGACCGCCATCGGAATGTCGCCCCACCAGATCGGATAACCGATATAAATTGTGTCGTAGCGTTCAAAGTCCTGCACATCTGATTTCAAAGCCGGCCTTTCGTTCTCACGCTGTTCTGTTCTTGCCTCGTCAAGAAGCGCCCTGTGGTCATTTACAGAATAAGAGCGCGCAGTTTCAATCCTGAACAGGTCCGAATCAGTCTCGTCGGCAATCATTTCAGCGATAATCTCTGTGTTTCCTTCGCGGATATTCCCGACATTGTACTGTTCGCCTGCAAGCGAAAAATAAACGACAAGCGATTTCCTGCTGCTGCTCGTCTGCTGGGCAAAACACAACGCTCCGGCAAGAATACCCAATGCCGCCGCAAAAACAATCTTTTTCATAAAAAACCTCCATAAATTGGAAAATTGGGTTTGGACAAAGCCGCTTTTCTCGGACAAGCCCATTCATTTTCATATTGTTACGCTCATTTCCGCGCGGACAATCTGATTTTCTTCAGTTTTTCACGCGAACCCAGTTTCCGTTACGTTTTCTGTAAACAAAATCGCCTCTCATCGTCCATGCCCCTCGTATTCCGTACACTTTCGCGTCAAGCCTGTGTGTGACTTTAAGAAAAGCGGAATCGCCTTCAACGCGGATTTCAATCCTGTTGTCCGTGATTTTAAAGTAGTTCAAAGTTCCGTCCAGAATCTCCGCGATATATTCGTCGCGTGTCTGACGCTTTCCGCTCATATGGACAAAGACAAGATTCTCGTCAAACAAGGATTCAAGAGCCGATTTGTCCTTGCTTATCATCGCATCGCAGCTTTTCCTGTAGGAATCGTAGACTTCTTTTTCCGCCGGCGGAAAATCCGGAAGATTTCCAGCGCGTCCTTCCATAACTTTCTCCGCCCGCTTTCCGCCTTTTTCTTCGCCCTGACAGAAGAACAGCGCAGACAGAACAAGAAAGACGGAAACAAGATTTCTTTTCAATGCAAACCTTTTCATCAGTAATCTATCGTCCAGTTCGCGTAGTCTTGCGCGCTTTCATAAGTTCCTGTGAAAAAGCGGCGCTCTTTGTCGAGCGAACGCATTTTCTCCATATCCTCATCGGAAAGCGAAAATCCGTAGACTTGAATGTTTTCCGCGATGTGGGCAGGCTCTCTCATTCCGGGAATCGTGCAGAATCCTTCCTGGACGTGCCAGCGGAGAATTATCTGGGCAGGAGATTTTCCGTATTTTTCCGCAAGCGATTTTATCGTCGCGGCGTCAAAAAGAGTCTCGTTTCCGGTTCCGCTTCCGCCTAAAGGAAACCATCCTTCGACAGCAAGATTGTTCTCGGCGCATTTCTGGCGGAAAGACTTTCTCTGGGCATACGGATGAAGCTCAATCTGGACAATCGAAGGCTTTATCTCAGCCTTTGCGATGACTTCATCAAAAAGGCTTTCATTCAGGTCGAAATTTGAAAGCCCTATCGCGCGGACTTTTCCCTGGCGAACAGCGTTTTCCAGAGCCCTGTAGCCTGCCATATAATCCCCGACAGGCTGATGAAGATATACAAGATCCACATAATCTGTTCCGAGACGTTCAAGCATCCTGTCGATTGACTCCGCTCCGTTTCCGCTTGAATAGTCGGTCGGCCAGAGCTTTGATGTGATCCAGATTTCAGAACGCGGAATTCCGCTTTCCTTCACCGCGCGGGCGATTCCCCTTTCGTTCTGGTAAGCGTGCGCAGTGTCGATGTGACGGAATCCTGTCTTCAAGGCAAGAAGAACCGCATTGTACGCAGTCTCGTCGTCAGAAAGATAAGTTCCTATTCCAAGCTGAGGAATTTCGGTTCCGTTGTTCAGCCGGATTTTCACGACTTCCTGATTTTTCCCTGCCGCCGCATTCCTGTTTGATTTAGTCGAGCTGCACGACAAGAAAGCCGCCGAAGCCATCACAGAAACGGCAAGCGCCGAAACAAAAGCAATTGATTTTTTCATAGTTTCCTCCAGAATTTATTCTTCAGTTTTCTTTTCGTTGAATTTTTCAGGCTCAAGCATCCTTACGACTTTCGCGGGACTTCCGACAACAACCGCGTAGTCAGGAACATCTTTTGTCACGATGCTTCCCGCTCCGACAACAGCGTGTTTTCCGACACAGACTCCTGGAAGAATTGTAGCTCCGGCTCCAATCCAGGCATCTTCTTTCACAAGAACCGGCTTGCACTTTAAAACCGCCCTGTCGTACAGGCCGTGATTGTTTGAAAGAAGCTGCACATTGGCCGCAATCCACGCTCCGTCCTCAATCGTGATTCCGCCGCGCGCCATAAGAAGAAGATTGCTTCCGATGTAGACATTCCTTCCGATTTTCACGCGGTCAAAGCAGACTCCCTGAAGAGGCGGCGTGAGCATTGTTCCCTCTCCAAGATTTCCGCAGAAAAGCTCTTCCGCGGCAGAACTGTATTCTTCTGTCATCGGCATCGTGTGGTTCAGTGTAAAAAGCAGCTTTGAGTTTTTGACGCCGATTTCGTAGTCATCCTTGCTGAAAACGCGGGAATCCACAACTTCCTCTTCACATTCCATAAAATCGCCTCCTTCCGCTTGAAAAATAAACTTCAAGCGCTGATAATAGACTTGTTCTGAAACTCATGTTTCCGAACAGTTTCAATCTTTATGATAAAAGGATAACAGCAAACAAGAGGAAATCAATGCGCATATTTTCTCAAAAAGCACGATAAGCGACATATTCCCGGAAAATGCACATAAAACCGAACCGGAGACAATTATGGAGAAAAAAACAGAAGGGAAAACAGAAGAAATCAAGACCGACCTTAGAATCCGACGCACAAAAGAATCAATCCGAAAAGCATTCAAAGAAATGGTCTGCGAAATGCCCTACGAGAAAATCACAGTGAAAGAAATCGCGGAACGGGCAAAAATAAACCGGAACACATTTTATCTTCATTACCAGACGACTGACGATGTCCTTCGCGAAATCCAGTCGGATTATTCAAAACGGTATATGAAAATCATCAGCGGCTGCAATCTGGTTCGGGAACAGAAAAAAATCGTCCGAACATTCTTTGAGTTTATGGAAGAACAGGACGATTTTTTCAAGAAGATAACCTGCGACAGCCGTTTTGACTACATCCGCGAAAAGATGCAGAGAAAAGTGATGGCGAACACTGAACCGAAAACGGAAAAAAAACGAATAACGGAAATAGCTCACGGAAAGGAAGAGGCTGTAAAGAACATTCTCCGCGCGTTCTCAAGCACAAGCCTGAACCTTTACAGGCAATGGACAGAAGACGGAAAAAAAATTCCGCTTGAAGAAGCGATTGAGCTTTCAGCGACGCTTCTTGAAAGCGGAATGAAAGGATTTTCCGAAAAGCACAATATTTAACCTGAAACGCAGTTTTTTGCGGATGTTCTCAGACGTTTTTGTTGATAATCCGCGTGCTGTGCTTTCCGCTTGCAATGTCGATGAACCTTACAAAAAGCGAG
This sequence comes from uncultured Treponema sp., assembly GCA_964606655.1. Classification (GTDB taxonomy): domain Bacteria; phylum Spirochaetota; class Spirochaetia; order Treponematales; family Treponemataceae; genus Treponema_D. The sequence continues at coordinate 6,366 of CAZSHF010000076.1, read as the reverse complement.
ACCTTGTTTTCAGAATCAAGAGCCGACCAGATTTTTTCCGCGAACGGACCGATGTCTCCGCTGATTCCGACTTTCACAGGCTCGCCCTCAAAGCTCGGAAGAGGATTTCCGTCTCCAATATAAGTGTGGATAAAATGCCCTTCTCCTTTCTGCGGATTGTCGTATGAAAAAGTGAAGCGGAGCGTGTTGTCCGGATTTCCTGAATCGCTTTTCAGAATAGAAATCGCGTAACTGTATTTTCCGCCGGAAACGTCAAGAAGGCTTGAAATGCGCGGCGTGAAATTCGGAGAGTCGTGCTCGTATTTCCGGCTTCTTAAAGACTCCTCGAAAGTTTTTCCTTCTTTCAATCCTTCAAAGACTGTGTCAGTCTGGTCGCCGTTTGTGACAATTGTTTTTCCGCCAAGAACTTTTACAGCCGAATAGATTATAAGGCTCGGGTCGCCCGCAATCAAAGCCGGGTCAAAAGCCTGGGTTCTGATTCCGTCTCCGTCAGGGACAAAAATCCTGTTCCGGCTTCCTTTTGAGCGACCCATTGTCCAGTATGCGGAAACAGCATATCTTCCGTCGTCAGAAAGCCCCGCGACAATTCCGCGTCCGGGATAAGAATTTCCTGAAAGTAAAGTTTCAAGCGATGCGATTTTCATAAGCTCCTCTTTTCTGTTTTTTTATTGTCAATTGTTAAAGCAGAAAAAATGATAATGAAAACCGCCGTCGTATTCAATTGAAACTAAAAAATCATTGCCAGGTGTAAGAGCTTGTATCAGGATATTTCAAGTTGCTGCTGCCGCTCGGTCTGTTTCCGCCGCTCGTGTTCCAGTTGACCGCTTTCGCTTCAGTGCCGTAAGAATCAATTATCACTTTCCATTCAAAATTCCCTGAGGAAGGCGGAGTAACGGAAACCGTCCAGTTATTTGAACCTGTTACAGTTCCAGGAACCATAAGCGCCCAGTATCCTGTTCCGCTCTTTGACTCTTCGAATGAGCCGACAAAATAAACAGCGTTTCCATATCCGGCATCTTTTATGCACGAAAGAGTGACTTTATCGCCTGACACATCGCCGCCTGTTCCGCTTCCGCCTGTTCCAGAGCTTCCTTTTCCGTCCACGCCTTTCTGGTAAACCGCGAAATTTGTTCCGCTGTAGAGCGCGCCGTTTCCGCTGTAGCCGTCGCCGCTCGGATTCCATGCGCTTCCTATTGAAACTGTAATCTCGCCGTTTGTTCCTGTGATTCTTGCGACATATTGAGAGCCTGTCGCGGAAACTTTTTCCCATTTGCTGTCGTATTCGATTCCGACGGATTTTCTAAGCTTTATAAGATAATCGATATGCTCGCGGTAAGTCATAGATGTTCCAGGAACAGTCGAGCCGCCGATATACTGGCTTTGCCCGGCGGAATATCCGTTGTCGCTCTGGCTGTAAGTGAAATAATGCTGCCATGCCACACAAGGAACTCCCGGATGAGTAAGAATCAATGCGTAGGCAGTTCCAATATCGGCAGGGTCAAGATACCAATGGTTCTGTGTGCTTCCTGTGTCGTGGTTGTCGACAAAAGTGACCGCATCTTCCGGCTGGCTTATGTAAAGGCTTGAAGAGTCCGCAAGAAGCGCGTAATTTGAGTTTCCTACATTGCTTGTATTGTTTCCGAAAACTGTGTTCATCGCGCCTTTCAGGGCAAAGTCGAACGCTTTTGAACGCGCTCCTCCTTCCTCAGTCTTTGAAATCCACGATTTTATCTCGTTTCCCCAGGCGGACGGATTTGAAGAATTGTAGGTGGCTGTCGGCCAGTATTCACCGACTGAAAAACCTGCGGAAGAATCTTTGCTGTACTTTCCGACGTAAGTTCCGGCGAAGCCTTTCACATAGTCGTAACGCCAGCCGTAAAACCCAGCAGGCTTAAGAACTTCGTTCATCCATTTTACAATTCCTTCCTGGACGACTGTGTTTGTGTGGTCAAGGTCGCGGGATGCGGCATAACCTTCACCAGAATCTTTTGCTCCCCTCATATCAGTTCCGACTTTTCCCATATATGAAGGCTCACTTGTAAATCCTTCGTCGTCGGAACAAATCGCTTTATAATTTTCGCCTTTGACAACATCAAGCGAAGGATTTGTAAAATCGCCCCAGCTTGTAGAACCGTCCCGATGATTTACTACAATATCAGCAATCGCTTTTGCAGGACTAATCGCGGAAATCATTTCTTTCAGCTCCGCTTCTGTTCCGTAGCAGTTGTCAAGAACATTCCATTCAGTAGGCGTATATCCCTCTGAACTCGCTGTATTAGTCTTGCTTGGCGGCGGACACCAGACATATTCAAAAGTATCTTTGATTGAATCCGCGTTGTTCGTGACAATCTTATACCATTTGTTCCAGGAACTTGAATTTCCCCGCGGAGCGGAAGCCCAGTTGAATCCCTGAAGCATCACGCCGCTTTTGCTTGAAGCAGCTGACGGCGTTTCAGGCGTGTCAGGAACAGGCGTGGAAGGATCGGACGGGGTTTCATTTTCGCCGCCGGAACTTTCTCCGCTGTTTCCGTTGTTTCCGCCGGTGTTTTCTCCAGTGTTCACAGAAGGCTCACCGCCCCCCCCAGTGCCGTTATTTCCATGCGAACAGGAAAAAAGAATCAGACCGCAAGACAAAAGCGCGGCAAGAACGAACAGTTTTTTCATAAAAATCTCCAATAAAATGATTATGATGAAATCTGCGACGCAGAACTGTTCAACGCGGGTGATAAAAAAATCGCGCCGCATTAAACTTCATCTTTGATTCTCAAACCTTAAATAAAGCATAACCGGCGCGCAAAACGGTTCTAAAATAATTGTATTCCGTGAATTCCGAACCGTCAAGAAAAAGTATGCAGAGAAAAGTTTTCGAAAGCCGCGGCTTAAGAATGAAAGAAAGATTGCCACACGGATTTTTACGGCTTCGCAGGAAAATAAGGTTGACGCACGGATTTGGAGATGTCTAATAAGTTTAGAACGTAGCGGTCATTGAGCCTGTCGAAATCTGTATAATGATGGTTTCGAGAGCCTCAACCACCAAGTTTTATTCTTTTTAGACAGCCCCATTAGCCCGAATCTCGAGTTTCATAAAACCAAGAAAAATCTTCCGCACATCTCAGTTTTTGAAAAAGATTTGCTATAAATCAGTATGAACAACATAAATTTTGAAAAGAGAAAAAAAAATCAAAAAACAAAAACCGCCCAAGAAAAACAGAGCAGAAATTTCAAAGACTCTCTGTTCGTCGACCTTTTCGCGAAATGTCCTGAGGCGAAAGAAAATTTTCTCTCGCTTTACAACGCGATTCATGGCACAGAACTGAAGATTGAGGAAACAAAAATCGAGCCGATGACTCTTGAAAACACAATCTATATCGGACGGTACAACGATGTCTCGATGCTGATTGACAACAAAATAATCGTGCTTGCTGAACAACAATCGACTATCAACGAGAACATGCCTTTGAGGTTTCTGGAATATGTCGCGCGGCTTTATGAAAAACTTATTCCGCTCGACGAACGATACAGGCACAGACTTGTTCCGCTTCCATCGCCCGAGTTTTATGTGTTCTACAACGGAAGCGCGAATTATCCTGCGGAAAATATTCTAAGGCTTTCCGATGCCTTTGAACCACCGGCAGAAAAGCATAAAGCTTCAGAAAAATCAAAATGCAGAAACAGTTTGCTTGAACTCCGCGTCAAAGTGTATAATATCAGCATAGAAAATGAGATTCCGCTTGCAAAACAATGCAAACCGCTTTCCGGCTATTCAAGGCTCGTTTATTATGCCCGGAAAGCAAAGGCTGACGGACGGAACGACTACCTGGATTTCGCGGTCAGGAAATGCATAGAAGAGGGAATTCTCGCCGATTATCTGAAACAGAACTCAACGGAGGTAAGAAATATGCTTATCGCAGAATATGACTATGACACAGACATAAGAGTTCAACGAAAAGAAAGCTACGAAGAAGGCATCGCGCACCAAAAAGCAAAAGACGAAAAACTGCTCGCGGAAAAAGAAACAGAAAACGCGCGGCTTGCAGACGAGATACAGGTCCTGAAAGCGCAAATCGCGGAGCTTTCGCGGAATATGAATCCGTGAGAAACTTCCCCGCGGATAACGCAGATTCACGCAGATGAAATGCCGCTCGTTCTAAACATTTCAGACAGCCCGACATAAGATTTTATGAAAGCCCAACCGCCAAAGGAATTGCGTCAGCAATTCCGAATCCGTGTGGCATTCTTATCCGCATGATGAAAACTTCGCGCAAAAACAGGAAAACAAAAAAAAACTGCCTGAAAAGAAAGCCCCGCGGCAACATGATTCAAGAACCTGTAAATTTTTGCTAGGAGCATTTTTTTTACAAAGCCGCGCAGACTTTTCTTTCCAGGCAGAAATATCAAATTTTATATGGTGCTGTCCAATAAGTTCAGAACGCGGCGACCATTGAGTGTTTAGATAAACTCAACAGCCGCCTGCCGAAATCTGTATTTATGGTGGTTTCGATTCGCTGCACTACTCAACCACCGGATTTTATTCTTGTTGGACAGCACCCTGAAAGCCATTTTCGGAAACTGAATTTTCCTGCGATGGCTTGTTTTCAAAAACGGATTTTGTTCCGGTCAGAAACACACTGTTCACTGGGAGAAAGTTGGCGTTGTTTCAGTTGTGTCAGGATACTTGTTGTTGTTCTCGTTTTGCCATTTCAGACCTGCAGTAGTTGTGTCATCGACAGTTTCTCCTTTGTCATAACTGCCCAGCATAACCTTCCAGTCGAATTCACTTTTTCCAGAAGGCATTGTGACAGGAGTAGTCCATAAGCCTGTGCTTTCGCTGTAAGTTCCTCTTACCGCGCGTTTCCAGCCGTCGTCTCCTGCTGCAAGCTCGCTTTCAGCGAAAGAACCGATAAAGAAAATAGCGTTTCCCATGCCCGCATCATATTTCGCGGAGAGTATTATCGCACCCTTTGGAATAAAACTTGGCGTAACTTCGTTTGCAGTTGGATATTGATGTCGCTGGTCACCTTCCAAGGTCTCATACTTGAAGTCGCTGGAAAGCCCTGATTTTGTCTTTGTGTTTTCCGCATTTTCGCCGTAAGGCCCAAGCAAAACCTGCCATTCAAAACTTTCGCTTCCGTCTGGCATTGTAACATCAAGCGTCCACTTGTTGCTGCCTTCCGCCGGAGATGTTCCTCGAACAATCAGCGTATCTTCTTGAGATTCTGAAAAAGTTCCGGAAAACCAAATTGCATTATTGTAGCCTGCATCATAATCCCCTGTAAGTGTATTTTTTTTCGGCTCTGCTCCGCCGCTGACCGTGAATGTCACAGAATCTGTTTTTCCGCCGTATGCCGCAGTAACTGTCGCATCTCCGGCAGAAACGCCTGTAACTTTTGTTCCCGAAACTGTAGCGTGGTCGCTTCCAGAAGTTATGCTCGCTTTTTCTGAAACATCTTCTGTTGTCTTGTCAGAATATGTCGCGGTTACCTTCAAGCCCTTTGTCTCTCCTACGGTCAATGCAAAAACATCGCTTCCGGCTACAGAAAGTGTTATCGACTCAAGCGTGGCAGATTTTTCCTGTACCGTAACATTTATTGTCGTTGAAGCATGCTGTTTCGACTCGTTTTCATAGTTCACTGTGATGACTGTGGTTCCTGCTGCAAGCGCTTTGAGCCTGTTTGTATAAGTTTCATCAAACTCCGCCACAGAAAGAACGCTTGAATGGAATGTCGCGTCGCCTGTTACTGTATCGCTTTCTTCTGTAACAACCTCGCCCTCTTTCTTATCGTATTTAGCCGTAACAGTTATGTCTTTCTCTTCATCTACCGTAAGAGTGAAATCTCCGCCCACTTCGATGCTTTTTAGAGTGAACACAGGCTTCTCTGCTTCGCTTTCCGAAACTGTGACTGTCGCCGCTCCGGAAGTCTTTTCAATCTCGCCTTCCTTGTATGTCGCAGTTATTTTCGCCTCGCCTTTTTTAAGCGCGGTAAGCGTCTTTCCTGAAATCGATGCCACGCTTGTGTCGCTTGAGGTGAATGTCGCCGCGGAAGAAACATCGGCGCTTGTTCCGTCTGAATATTGCGCGGTCGCGGTCAAAGTCGCTGTGGCGTTCACAAGAAGACTCATCGGGGAAGGAGAAGTTTCAAGCAGGACTGATGTGAGCGTTTTCGCGGCAGGTTCAGGTTCCGGCTCAGGTTCAGGTGTCGGAGTGCCGGCATTCTCCACTGTGACAGCAACAGAAGGCGAAGTCACAGTTTTTTCACCTTCTTTGTATGAAGCGATTACATTTGTGCTTCCTTTTTTTACCGCGGTAAGCGTTGTTCCCGAGACTTGCGCGACGCTTGTGTCAGAAGACGTGAAGACTGCATTGGC